>JAEUQP010000887.1 GCA_016789645.1 Acidobacteriota bacterium
ACGGGATTCTTCGACGGTGATGACGCCGTCTTTGCCGACTTTCTTCATCGCTTCGGCAATGATGCCGCCGATGGTGTCGTCGCCGTTGGCCGAAATCGTGCCGACCTGCGCGATGGAATCTTCGTTGACTTTCTTGGCCATCGCGCTGATGGCTTCAACGGCTTTTTCGACGGCTTTTTCGATGCCGCGTTTCAACGCCATCGGGTTGGCTCCGGCGGCAACCGTTTTAACGCCTTCTTTGAAAATCGCGCGCGCCAGCACGGTCGCGGTGGTGGTTCCGTCACCGGCCACGTCCGAAGTCTTCGACGCGACTTCACGCACCATCTGAGCGCCCATGTTTTCCAGCGGCTCTTTCAGTTCGATTTCCTTGGCCACGGTCACACCGTCTTTGGTGATCGTCGGCGAACCGAATTTCTTATCAATAACAACGTTGCGGCCTTTCGGGCCGAGAGTGATAGCGACTGCATCAGCCAATTGGTTGACGCCGCGCAAAATCGCCTGACGCGAATCTTCGCCATGAATAACTTGTTTAGCCATAGTTGTTTCTTCCTCCCAAAAATTTTGACTAAGGTTGACGCTTATTTGCCCTTGGCTTTGGCTTGGCCTTCGATCACGCCCAGAACATCGTCTTCGCGCAGAATCAGATATTCTTCGCCATCGAGTTTGATTTCGGTTCCGGCGTATTTGCCAAACAGGACTTTGTCCCCGGCTTTGATGTCAATGGCGATGCGGGTTCCGTTGTCCAGCAATTTGCCATTGCCAACGGCGATCACTTCGCCTTCCTGCGGTTTTTCTTTGGCAGTGTCTGGGATGTACAGACCCCCACGCATTTGTTCCTGGTCTTCCATGCGACGCACAATGATGCGGTCGTTCAGCGGACGAATTGTTGTTGCCATTCGGAAAACTCCTTTCAAATTGGTAGTTTGATGGTAAATGTAATTGATTACTGTTGGCTTCCCCTCGTCAGAGTGTTTTAGTTGAGTGCAGTTGACTCAACTAATGTGCAATACTGAATTCAAGATTGCTGGCACTCTTCAAAAGGAAGTGCGAAGTATATTTAGCGACCCAGAACCTGTCAATTCCCATCTTGATGTTTGACAAAGAAAGGGCGCAAGGGAATGGAGAAGGCGAAATGGTTATAAAGAAAAGAGAAAACTGCTTTGACAGTCTGAAAGCCCGTCCATAGAATGCCGTTTCATTCACAGTCCTGCTCAATCCAAGAGAGCGAATTCGATGAACATGAACCCTGATTTTCTGGAAATCCTGCGCTGCCCGTTTTGCAAAGCTAAGGTGGAGTTGAAGGCTGACGGCAGTGGGCTGAAATGCGAAACCTGTTTTCGCGTTTATCCGATTCGTGACGACATTCCGATCATGATCGTTGAAGAAGCGATTATCGAAAAAGAAGTGGAAGCCTGATCGCTGGGTTTGCAATCACTCTCAATGCCTACCGAATTCTTTCAACAACTGCCAGCGAATTCCCGCGTGTTGTTCATCCGGCTTCGTAATTTGGGCGAAGCTGTGTTGGACACGGCCAATCTG
>JAEUQP010001001.1 GCA_016789645.1 Acidobacteriota bacterium
CGCCATTGGATTACTTCCAGTGATACGGGAGAAAAAATGGGACTCGGTTCGTGGACAGATACCAGTCCCACCAAAGAGAAATTTTTGTATGGCACGTTTGGCTTCCGTTCGTTGAGTGGCGAGGTCTTTTCGGTGGATGAATTGACCCTGGCTACTAAAAAACAGAATTAACCTTTTTGTTCAACAGGCAATCATGGCCAAGAAAGTCAAAAACAAATACATCAAAACCGACCCGGTTCAATCGGGACGAACGGCAAACTCATCCTTGCAGCGCCAACCCTCAAACTGGTTTGAAAAACATCTGACGCGTCGCCAACTCGGCAAAGGTCTGGCTTGGACAGCCGGATTGGGTATGGCGGGGCTGGTGCTTTACCAGATTTCAGGCGATGACGAACCGGAAGTCGCCGAAGATTCGCTGGAACTGCAAAAGAAGGAAGGCTGGAACATCGGTTCGACGGAAAAGTCGCTGGTATTTCCGGCCAGCGTGACACCGGCCGACAGTGTTGGCAAAACCTGGGGTGCGTTCGATCCGAATTACCTGATTTCAATTTACCAGCCGCGCGACTCGAAATGGCAACCGTTTTTTTCGCCGACGCTGTTGCAATCGCTGTCGCAGATTTCGCTCAACAGGGAAATCAAGCTGATTCGAACTGGCGAAATGATCGAAGCGTATCAACGAGCTGAAGGATTGCGTTCGTTGATCGCTTCGGGAAAAAACGCCAACCAGACCCTGATCATTTCCGATTTGCCCGGCCCGGCTTCGATTGCTGTTGGCGCGGCAATGGCCGACGTCGTGACGTTGGTTCCGGTGTTCGACAACTGGCCGCACCCGTTGGGAGTAGTTCGTTCGCACGAAACGCTGTCGGCAATGATCTATTACGCCAACGAAATTGACGAAAAGCGCAAGCAAGTTCCTGAAAACGCTCCGGCGTTGTTGTTGCTGGACAGCAACCGGCTGTCGCCGTACACCGATCAGGACAATCAATTCGACAACCGCTATCTGGCGAAATTGCCACCGGCAGAGCAGTTGAAACAGCGCGGAATTCTGCAGGTGATTTATCTGGCTAAAGACCAGACGCAATCCGCCGAACTGGACGACATCAACGAAGATTTCGTCGAATGGCAGAAAAACGGCATCAATGTGCGGTTGTTGCGTTTGTCGGAGTTCAAACCCTATGACGAGGCGTTGACGGCCAGCAATACGACTTCGACGACACCGTCAACTTCGACTTCGACGGTCAGGCATTATTATTACGGCGGTTATCCGTATTCGCATTGGTGGTTTTACGATCATTACTACTGGAGCCGCCCATCCACGATTGTTTACGGCAGCGGATATAACTACGGTGGTGGATATTACGGAACCAGTCGCGTCCCGCCGCCGCCTCCGAATTATTCGCGTCCGTCGTTCGATCCGCCGAGTTATCGTCCGGCGACGCGGCCTACGGTTTTCAGTTCCGCTCGCGTTGGCACTTCTCCCGGCGCAACCGGCGTCGGCAGAACCAAGCCGACCGGCTTCGGACGTACCAGCGTGCGGCGCGGCAGCGACGGGCGAGTCAGTGGCGTTCGTTCCGGTCGTTCGGGATCATACGGACGAAGCGGCGGCGGATGGTTTAGCGGTTGATCTGAGATTCAAATCTTCCACAAGATTACAGAAAGAGGCACGAAGGCAAGCAGACCTGATTTTGCTTTCCTTCGTGTTTTCTTCGTGTGGATTCGTGGACGATGACAGGAAAGTTGAAAGAGACCATAGATGAACATTTTCCTTTTTTTGCTGATTGGTACGGGAGCGTTCTTGTTGCTGCTGCTGATTTTGATGGCAGTTTTTGCCGGAGGCTTGTACTTGGCCAAAACCGGCAATCAAGGGCGCATTGATGGTGGCCGTCGTTCATTTTTGACCGGTCGGCAAGACGATCATGCGTTGTTTTTCGGCATTCAATTGGTGATTCAAGTGTTCGGCGGAGACGAATTGCGTTCACGGCTGGCAAGGTTGATCGAAGCCGAAGACGAAACCGATTCGGCAGCCGAAAAACGTCGTTTTATCAAATCCGTCGCGTCGTTGTTGATCGAAAACCAGTACGCTTGGGAATACGGCTACTGGGATTTTCAAAGTGATGCCGATACGGCCATCAGCAATTTCAACCAATGGCGCAACGAAATCGAAGCTTCGATGGCGACCGAAGGCGACGAACTCGGCGGCGAAGTGGATCGCTTGCATCGGTTTTCGGATCAGAAGGAGTTCTTGATCGTTTCATTGATGATGTTGATTGATAACCGCGAAGAGCCGGTCGAAGACGATGTCGGAGATGTTCAGTTCCGTCCTACCTACGCGCAATTGACTCAGCCGTTCCGATTGTTGGTGGATAACCTTCAGGAAAGCGAATACTTCCGACCGGCGACGTTCAAACAGTTGCTGCATGGGCTGCAATCGCTCGATCCGCGCGCCATCGAACGCGACGGCATTTACGTCTATCCGGGAACAGAACAGGATGGATTGTCTTCGATGGATTTGATCGGCGACGAAGGCTGGAAATACCTGACCGATCATTCGCTGCGCTATTAAACACCGCAAAAAATTCTCAAGCCGCAGATAAACGCAGAGAACGCTGATCAGCGTACATCCGCGTTGATCTGCGGCTTGGGCTTTTCACGCACAATCTTCAGGGAGGATGAAATGCGTTGTTTCAAAGTTTTGTTTTGTTTGGTTTTGCTTCTTGCTTCATCGGTCGCCGGGCTTTCTCAATCTGCTGATGGCGTGACGGCGAAGGTAGATGCGATCTTTGCCAATTTCGACAAAACCGATTCGCCGGGCTGCGCACTGGGCGTCATCAAAGACGGCAAGCTGATTTATACGCGCGGATATGGCAAAGCCAATCTGGAACACGGCATCGCCAACGGTTCAACGCTGGTTTACGACATTGGTTCGACTTCCAAACAGTTCGCGGCAGCCAGCATTTTGTTGTTGGCGCAACAGGGAAAGCTCTCACTCGAAGACGACGTTCGCAAATTCATCCCGGAATTGCCGAGCTATCAAAAACCGATTTTGATTCGCCATTTGCTGCATCACACCAGCGGATTGCGCGATTACCTGACGCTGTTCAATCTGGCGGGCGTGAACTTTGACGACACCACCACCGAAGCCGACGCCTTGAAGATCATCATTCGACAAAAAGCGCTGAACTTCACGCCGGGCGATGAATGGATATACAGCAACAGCGGATACTTTCTGCTTTCAATCATCATCAAACGTGCCAGCGGCAAGTCCTATCCGGAATTCGCCCAAGAACACATCTTCGATCCGTTGGGGATGAAGCACACGTTGGTGCTCGACAACCACAAACGAATTGTTCCAATGCGTGCGACGGGCTATTCGCCAAATCCGAAAGCCGGCTTTCAAACGGAAATGTCGAATTTCGAGCAAACCGGCGATGGCGCGGTGCTGACTTCCGTCGAAGATTTGCTGAAATGGGATCAGAACTTTTACGAGCCGAAAGTTGGCGGCAAGGCCTTTCTGGATCAAATGCACGCAGTGGGAGCATTTAACGACGGCAAAAAACACGATTACGCCAGCGGATTGTTCATCGAAGAATACAAAGGCTTGCGAAAAGTCAGTCACGGAGGTTCGTGGGCGGGATACAGGTCAGAATTGCTGCGTTTTCCCGATCAAAAATTTTCAGTGGCTTGTTTGTGCAATCTGGGGACGGTGAACCCCAGCGCGTTGGCTCAGCGAGTGGCGGATATGTATCTGGCTGACCAGTTCACAACGAACGAAAGCAAACCTTCGACAATGCGCGGAACACCGCCAAAACTGCCTGATCCAATCACGCTGACTGCCGAGCAACTGGCAGAATACGAAGGGAGTTATTACAGCGAAGAACTCGACACAACATACAAACTGGCGGTGGAAAACGACAAGCTGACGGCGATGGATCGCAACGGAGCAAAACGACCTTTGATCGCGCGTACAAGGGATCTGTTTACCTTGAATCAAGGCGCGCAATTTGAAATCACGCGTGACGCCAGCGGAAAAGTCATCGGCTTTGGCGTGAATGCCGGGCGCATTCGCGGCGTTCGCTTTGTGAAGAAGTAGAGCAGGTTTTCCAACCTGCTCGTGAACGTGGCCGACAACCTTTCACTGGTCACAAAGAGGTTTTCTGATGAAGTCAGGCACAGGTTGGAACCCCTGCGCGATTTTCAGCGAGTCGGGCGTTGACTGCGGTCGTCGGTTTTTTTGATGGGTTCCGGTTCGTTCGAACGACTTGCCGCAAAGGCATACCAAAACAGCAGTGCGAACGGAGCGATCAAAAACGGAAGATAGAGCAATCCCACTAACAGGTCTTCTAGCAAAGTCATAACTGTTCTCACTAAGGGCCAACGGTTTAGCCGTCGCCGGTCGCACAAAAGAGGTAGCACCCGACCGGCGCGGCTTTGT
>JAEUQP010001039.1 GCA_016789645.1 Acidobacteriota bacterium
TTTTCGGCGACGAATTGCAGCATCGCTCGCAAATCTTTCAGGTCTAACAGCAGCAAGCCGTTGTCGTCGGCAACTTTGAAGACCAGCGACAGCACACCGCCTTGCGTGTCGTTCAGGTTCAGAATGCGAGTCAGCAGCACCGGTCCCATTTCGGAAATCGTTGTTCGCAACGGATGTCCCTGCTCGCCAAAGACATCCCAAAACATCACCGGAAAAGCTGTGTATTCGAAATTGTCGAAGCCGAATTGCGTGGCGCGTTCGGCCACTTTTGGATTGTCGCCGCCGGGCTGACAAATGCCTGCCAAATCGCCTTTTACGTCGGCCATAAACACCGGAATGCCGAGCTTGGCAAAGGATTCGGCCATCACGCGCAGGGTTACGCTTTTGCCTGTGCCGGTCGCTCCGGCAATCAGACCATGGCGGTTGGCCATTTTGGGCAACAAAAAGATTGCTTCATTGTCTTTGGCAATCAAAATCGGGTCAGCCATCTCGCTACCTTCCTTTTGGAAATTTTGAAACAGGGAATTGAGAATTTGGAAAACGTACGCAGTATCTTACGAGGAAAAGGATGTTTCAACTTTCCGTGACAAAACTTGGGGCTTCCCGATGGCTGAATGAAGACGAGGTTGAAAATTTTCTCAACTTTTCTCGGCTTTATGACTCTCAAGAGTTGTAAACTTGAGTTGCCCACACAAAAAAGCTGGCGCTCACAAAAAAACATGATGGCTCCGTCAAACGTAACGGTTGATTTTCAGCATCCGGCCTTGCTTACATTGATCGTCGCTGACCTCTGCCATCGCAGCGAACGATGATTGGCCAAATCCATTTTTTCAAAACTGAGGTTGTCAACACATGTTGCTATCCGACTTGTCCTCTCAGCTGAAGCTTTCGCACGCGATTGGTTTTGCGCGCTCCAGAATTGCCTGGTTCTGGTTTCTGGCCGTGTTTCTGGTGTACTTGTCGTTTTCTCCGTTAGCGATTTCCGGAATGGGGTATATGGGCGAAAACATCTGGACGGCTCAGCAAATCACCACCAATTTATGGCAATGGCTCCATGGGAATGCTGGCCAATTGGCTGTCACATGGCCCAGGCATGGCGCGGTCGAAATGTTATTTGAAGTCCCGTTGTTGCTGTTTCAACCTCTGTTACCCATCAAAAGCTCTTATCTGGCCGATCGCCTTCTTTCGTTGCAACCGATCGTGATGACTGCGGTCATCAGCACGATCATTCTGAAATGGAGCCGCCAATTGACCGGCGGTTGGAAACTGGCGATTGCGATTACGCTTTCGGCCAGCTTTGCCACGATGTTGTGGCCGTATGCATACATCGGACTGGAAACCACACAATCGCTTTTTCTGCTGTTGGCCGGGTTTCTGGCATTGAATTACGAACAGCCTGCAACCTGGCCGCGAACCATCGCATTGGGCTTGGCCGCAGGTGTCGCCGCCAGTGCCAAATCCAATGGCTTGTTTTTGCTACCGGCGCTGGGCTTTCTGGTATGCGCGTACCTGTGGCGAGACTGGCGGAATTACCGCGCCTTGTTCGGCGTATTCAGACAAGAATGGGCAAAGGCGCTCTGTCTGGTTCTGATGATTCTGGCGTTTTACTGGATTGGCAGTTATTCGCGCGCGCTGTATTGGCAACGCCATGGTTCGTTGATGGATTTCGTGTATCGCAATGTGCTGATCGAATCTCCATTGGCCTTTGCATTGAATCTTTGGGGGCAGCTTTTTTCCAGAAACAAAGGGCTGGTGTTCTTTGCCCCGGTGGCTGTGATCGGATTGCTGTTCAGCCGCATCTCGTTTCGAATCGCGCCGCAATTGACGGTGTTTGCGTGGCTCGTTCTGGCTGGTTCGGCGGGGAGTTTGTCGTTGCTGGTTCCCTGGGAGGATGAAGTTTGGGGACCGCGCTATCTGCATACGGCAGTTGCACCGTTGATTTTATGTCTGGCTGCGGCGTTACGCGTTGCTCGGCTGAACCTGCCTGAGAAAGCAACCCTGGTTGCGGCGATGACAATCGGGTTGGCAATTTCCAGTCTGGGCAGCCTGTTTTATTACGGGCAGTTGCATCGAGCGGCGAGCGATGCCGGGCAAGCAACGTTGGAAAACTTTCTCAACGATCCGCGATTCAATCATCCGCATTTCAATTTCAAACTGTTGCAAAGCCGTTTCTTTTCACACGCGGAACAATGGCCCAAACCTGCACGCTGGTGGTTTGAAAAACCGCCAGACGCGCCCGCTGCGCGAGCCGTGAATTTGCGTGATTATGCGGAACCGCAACCCATCATTCTTAATCCCGCCAAAGGGCATCGCTTGGCCAGTTTCATGAAAATCGTTTTGCTGATGGGAACTACCTTGCTGGTTGGGATGTGCATTGTTGTCTGGAAACAGCGCGATGGCTGACAGAACACAGGGGCCGAGTACGTGGGTTACGACGTGGCCGTCGCTCCACCGCAACTGCTGCCTGCCCCGGCGGTGCAGCCGTAACAATGCTGATCGAAAAGAATCTGGCGGTGAGTGAGCTTTTCCAGATCGAAATCGAAAATCGTCGCGCCATCGGTTGGCGACAAACTCAGATCAAGCATCTGGTTGAAATCGCAATCGTACAGCCGCCCGTCATATCCCACGCTGATCAACGAACGACACATCACGCCTGCGGCGGCGGCAGGATTGAACGAACTGATGAGTTTGGCCAGATATTCGTCGTATCGTTCCAGTCGAATCAAATCTTTCTTGAACCGATTGATCGGCATGTTGGTGATCGTGAACAACCGGTTGAACGTGACGCCGAACTTGTTTGCCAACTCGCGTTTGTACTGCTGTTCCAGGCTTTCCTGTGACGCGGGCAAAAACGCGCCAACCGGGTTGTACACCAGATTCAATTCAAGCCCGCTTTCCGGCTGGCCGTAACCAAACGCGTTTAGCATCCGCATCGCTTCCAGGCTTTTGGCGAACACGCCGTTGCCGCGTTGTTTGTCGGTGAAAAATTGCTGGTAATAGGGCAACGACGAAATGACTTCGACGCGGTGCTGGGCGAAAAATTCCGGCAAGTGACGTTTGCTTTCGCCGGTTTGCGGGTTGCCGTCAATCGTCACCGTCAGGTTGTGCCGAACCATGACGTGTTTGCCCAATCGCCGGGCTTCGACGACGAAATACTCGAAATGCGGATTGAGTTCCGGCGCGCCACCCGTCAAATCGAGTTTCTCAATCGTCGGGTGACGAGCCAGAACTTCCAAACACTGATCCACCGTCGCCCGATCCATTTGCTCGGTGCGTTTTGGCGAAGCATCCACATGGCAGTGATGGCAGGCCTGATTGCACAACCGAGTCAGATTCGCCTGCAACGTATCCACAGTTGTCGGGGATAGACTGAGTTTGTGATTCGCCAGCGTTTCCGCAAACGGCAAATGAGCCATTACATCGCTCCCAATTTTTCCAAGGCGTTGTGCATCTGAACGCCATGAACCAGCGTGATGCCCGCTTTCATTGTTGCCGCAACGTGAACGGCTTCGGTCATTTCTTCCGGGTTTGCGCCCGCTTCCAGACAGGCCGTCGTGTACGCGTCAATGCAATACGGACATTTTTCGGAATGAGCGACGGCCAGTGCGATCAACGCCTTTTCGCGTTTGGTCAACGCGCCATCCGCGCCCGTGACTGCGTTGTAATATTCGAAGAACTTTTCGGCCAGTTCGCCACGAAATTTGCCAATCTCGCCAAACCGCGCCAGGTCTTTGGGGTCGTAATAACTCATCAGTGCTTCTCCTTGCTTTTTGTGTATGGGAATGAAAGTCGGCGAAGCATAGGGTATGCGATCCGACCCGTCCAGTTTCGTCAGTCAGCATACAAGGGCGAAGCTTTGGCAAGGGCGAAGCTTTGGCAAGGGCGAAGCTTTGGCGCTTTCCAGGCGACTGGGCTACACTGAGCCCATAAATACCTTCAACGACACGCTCTACGTCAACCAACCGAAAGCCGAACGGCGCCAAAGGAGGACGATGTGACATTCAAAATTGGTCAGAAGGTCGTTTATCCCACGCAAGGCATCGCCATTGTCGAGCAAATCGAATCTCGTCAGATCAACGGAGAAGACCAACTCTTTTACTTGCTCCGGCTGCATGCTAACAATTCGCTGGTGATGGTTCCGACGCGCAATGCGGATGAAGTCGGATTGCGCACGCTGATCGCCAAACGCAAATGCGAGGAACTGCTGGCCGTGTTGGCGGATGATTTCCTTTCGCCGCCGTCAGCCTGGAAAGATCGGTTCAAGGAATTTTCCGAAGCCATGCGCCACGGCGATTTGTTTGCCATTGTCGAAGTGCTGAAAACGCTAACGTACCTGAATCGGCAAAAGCCTTTGTCATTCCGGGAAAAACAGATGCTCGAACGAGCGCAATATCTGATCGTCAGCGAACTGGCCATGGTCTGCCGCAAAGCGGAATCCTCCGTTTCACCATTGGTCGAAGCCGCCTTACAGGAAGCTTGTCAGAAGCATTTGCCAACTTCGCATTGATCCGGCGGTTGTGTGATGGCTGATTCGGCAGAAACTGTCGTTGTGCCTTTTGTCCAGCGTGGGTCGTAGGGGCAGTGGCGGCAACCGGAGCCGCAGCAGCTTCCGCGTCGAAGGTGGAATTGACGTGTGAAAACCAGAAAGCTGCCTTCCCAATAAAAATCCTGTTCTTTGCTCAACTCTTCCATACTTCCGTTTGCGTCCAATCTTTAATTGCCAGCGTGCCGCAGGTTCTCTATAATCCGCGCCTTTCAGGGACGAGTCAAAACGCGCTCTTGGCGCACAAGAACCAACGCCCAAATCAGAATGACTGAATTCGCCAGACTGCTCCGTTACCTTCGGCCTTACCGAATCATCTTCGCAATTTCCATTGTTTTGATGATCGCAACCGGCTTGCTCGAAGGCGGCACGGTATTGTTGCTCCAACCGATCTTTGATTCTCTAGCGGGAAAACTGGGA
>JAEUQP010001043.1 GCA_016789645.1 Acidobacteriota bacterium
CTGTATCGCCGTTACTCCATTGCAAGTACACCGGTGCAATACGAGTTGTTACAAGGACTTGTCGGTCGTTGAGGTCGTTACGGTCGTCAGCGCGAACCAGCAGCACACCTTTTCGATACCAGTTATCGGCTTGCTTAGGCGGCTTCATTCGATCGAAAAACTTCGGCCACAGATTACGCAAAACAATCTGTGGCCAAATCTGAAAAGAGACTTTCACTTCGTTACATTTCCCTGCCCGATCTCAAATCCCAACCTTCGCGGATGGTGCCGCCATTCGGCAAGGTGTAAATCCAGGTGATGCGGCTGAAACTGAACGCGACGTCTTCTTCCGGTTCGCCCGCCGTCAACGCGCCCTTTGCATCCTGAGCTTTCGGCAACCGGATGGTGGCCGAGGTCACCAGCACGTCTTCCAGCACAATTCGCAAAAACACCTGTTCGCCGTTTTTCAGCAAGCGGTTGCTGCGGGCAAAGCTGATCTGCACACGCGACAGTCGTTGGCCGCCAGCGCAAATGGTTTGCAGTTTGGGCGTTGCGCTATCAATGCCTTTGGTAATGACCACGGGCGAAAATTTAGTTCGGCTCGCTTGGGCGCCGGTCACTGCGCCCAGATCAGCGCTCACATTCGAATTGAACTGAAAAGATTCGATGGAACCGCCAACGCCTTCGCCCGGCACACCCAGAATGTCTACGCGGATTTTGTACTCGTCTTCCCCGGTTTGTGCGAAGCCCGTCCCGGCAAAGCCAACCAGCAACAGGCTGGCAACGGCAAAAAGTTTGGTCAGGTTGGTCGCGGTGAAATGTTGAATCAGCTTTTTCATGACGTTCTCCTTATGATGGGCAATCCATTGATTGTTGTTCCTACGTTTCAATTCCGAGCGACCGTTTGCCGCCCTCACCCCGATAAGCGGGAAAAGCGAACACGCGGTATCGTCGAAGAAAGATTTTTTCTCGCTCGGAACTCGCTCGATGGTTGAATCGGAAATTTCTGCTTGCGGCGGTTGCCACGGAAAACTTTTCATCCTCAATTGATTCCCCTATCATCTTTTGGAGGCGTCCCAGTTGCCGTTTGCGATGGCTGGGAATCAGGCACCCACGTTCGCATCTTCATTCCAAGGCAGAACAAATGAATCAATCCGGACTGACGGGTTCGACGGGTTTGGTCAGAGGCATTCGGCGATGGGATTTGGTCGCTGTCGCCATCAATGGAATCATCGGCGCAGGCATCTTCGGCTTGCCATCGAAAGTGTTTGCGTTGATTGGCCCCTACAGTTTGATCGCGTTTGTCGCTTGTGGATTGGTGGTGTCGCTGATCGTTCTTTGCTTTGCCGAAGTCGCCAGCCGATTTGGCGAAACCGGCGGGCCGTATTTGTACGCGCGCGCGGCGTTTGGTTCGGCGACAGGCTTTGAAGTCGGCTGGTTGATGTGGCTGGCGCGCATCACGGCGTTTGCCGCCAATTGCAATCTGCTGTTGGAATACGCCGGCTATTTTTGGCCAGCGGTGAATTCAGGTTGGACGCGCGCCGTACTGATAACAATCGTGGTCACGACGCTGACCATCGTCAATGTCATCGGCATTCGCAGCGCGGCGCTGGTCAGCGATGTTTCGACCATCGCCAAGCTGATTCCGATTGGATTGTTCATTGTCGTCGGACTGTTTTTCATCAGCCCGCAAAACTTCATGCCGACGTCGCAACCGAATTTCAGCGGGTTTTCGCAATCGGTGATGTTGCTGGTGTACGCCTTCACAGGGTTCGAGATGGCGTTGATCCCGGCGGGCGAAGTCCGCGATCCGCATCGCAATCTGCCGTTTGCGATTTTGACGGCGCTGGCCATCGTGGCTGTGTTGTACGTGTTGATTCAGGTGGTTTGCATTGGCACGCTGCCGGAACTGGCAACGTCCAAACGTCCGCTGGCGGATGCGGGAGTTCAGATTCTGGGATCGCTCGGCGGCAGCGTCATCACCGCCGGAGCCATCATTTCCATTCTGGGCAATCTGCTGGTGCTGATTCTGGCGGCTTCGCGATTGCCGTTTGCAATGGCC
>JAEUQP010001060.1 GCA_016789645.1 Acidobacteriota bacterium
AAACGGCATGTTCAAACGAGTGTTACGCTGGGCAATTCTGGGGCTGCTGGCAATCGTGATTCTGGGAGCGATTGTCTACCTGCGCGATATGCGCCGGGCTTATGACCGCGTTCGCGGCAAAAGCAAAGTGATCGAATCGCCTGACGGAACCATCGAATATGCCGAAGGCGGAACTGGCCCGGCGGGGTGGGTGATTCATGGTAGCGGCGGCGGATTCGATCAGGGCGAACTGATGGTGCGGGCAGTGTTGAACGATCAATTCCACTGGATCACGCCTTCGCGGTTTGGTTATTTGCGTTCGACAGTTCGCAACGGAGCCACATTTGACGATCAGGCGCACGCCTACGCGCACCTGCTCGACCAGTTGGGAATCAACAAAGTTGCGGTCGTGGCGCTTTCGCACGGAGGGCCTTCGGCGTTGTTGTTCGCGGTGCTGCATCCGGAACGAGTGACTTCGCTGACACTGATTTCCTGTGGTGTGGCTTCTTCTTCGGCGCAGGAACAGGCGCAGGCCAATCAGAAAGGCGACAGGCTGACGACCATCTTCAACCACGATTCGTTGTATTGGGGCATCAGCACCCTGTTTCGAAAGCAGCTAATGGAATTGATGGGAGCCAACGACGCGGTGATTGCCGGGTTGACGCCTGAGCAAGGGCGGTTGGTGGATCAGGTGATTGACTACATGAACCCGGTTTCATGGCGATCGGCGGGCGCGGCCTTCGACAACCGGGCGGCGATGCCGAACGAGCGAATTGCCTCGATCAAGGCTCCGACACTGATCTTTCACGCCATTGACGACACGCTGCAGCTTTATCGCAATGCCGAATTTGCCGCAGCCACCATTCCGGGCGCAAAGTTGCACCGCTTTGAACGCGGAGGTCATGTGCTGATGGCCGTCGAACAGACGGCCATCAGCACAATTACGCAACAATTTATTCTTGCCCACCAGAACGAATAATCTCTGTCTGGTTTTCAGATGTTCATATCTTCATCTCAGAAAAATCGCAGCGTATAAACCACGCGGACGCCGCGACCGATTTCCGGCGCGAACTCTTTGATGAACGACAAATGATTGCGGAACAGTTTGTCGTTCAGGTTGAAGGCGTTCACCGAGAAGATGTGCGCGTAATGCTTCTGCGTGTAAGTGTACGATGCGTTCACGTTGACCGTGGCATAACCAGCGGTGCGTTCTTCGGTCGGAAACAGGTGATTCTGATCCTGCGCCATCACCACTTCGGGATTGATGCGGAAGCCTTTGGCAAAGGCTTCGAAGCCCACGCGCGCGCGCAGCGGCGGGATGCGCGGCAGCGGCGTGCTGGTGTTGGTCAGTTCGGCGTTGACGTAATCCAGGCTCGACAACAGCCAGACGTTGTTGGTCACGCCGACATCGAATCGCAGTTCCGTGCCGGTGAATCGGCTGTCGCCTTGTGCGTAATTGGCTTCGACCAGCCCGTCATTGATCTTGCCGGTCGGCGCCAGGTAAACGAAATCATTGATCCGGTAATAGAAATAATTCGCCTCCGCGCGCAGCCGTCGGCTGTTGTGGCGCAGCGAAAAATCAATGCCATTGCCCAGTTCGCGGACGAGGTTGTCGTTGCCGATTTCAAAGGTCAGATTTCCCGCATGCGGCCCGTTGTTGTACAGCTCTTCCAACGCCGGAGCGCGGTAACTGTGCGTGTAATTGGCGACGAAGACGTTGTTGCCGCCCAATCCCACGCGAATGCCTGCCGAACCCGAAAAGCCCGTGAACGAACGATCCCTCAAGCCATCCGGCGAATAGCCGTTGTGTTCCACTCGCCCGCCGAATTGAAAAGCGAACTTTTCAAAATCAACGGTCTGCAATCCGAACGCTGCGAAGTTGTTTTGCGTCGTCGGCGGAGCCAGCGCTTCCTCGCCGATGGATTTGAAATCACGGTACAAGCCGGAAAAGCCGAAGCTGCCGGAATACCGTCCGCTGCGGCGTTGGTCGAATACCGCGCGATACAGGAAAGATTTGTTTTTGAATTGCGTGCCGATGGTTTGGTCAGGCAATTCGATCTCGTCGTGGCGGTAATTGTTGTATTGCAGCGTGAAGGTTCCGCCGCTGATTGGTGTCGCCAGGTCGCGGAATCCGCCGCGAAATTGAATGCCATCGCGGCGCGGATTCAGCCGCACCATTTCGTGGCCGTGACCTTCTTCTTCCTCGTCTTCGAGTGCGGATTCTCCGGCGTGATCGTGCTCCGGTTCGGTGGGGATGCCGTAATTGCGACGGTCGGCGGTGTAACTGAGACTCAAAAATCCCTTGTCTCCGAAATAGCCAAATCCGCCCGACGCATTGCCATAACGGGAGAAGGAATTTTCAATCGTGCCAATCGGCGTTTTGTAATCCTGAGTGCGTTGCCCGCCGCCATTGGCCCAAAACAGCCAACGTTCGGTTCCGAATTCGATGCCGCCGCTGCCGCCGAATTGATTGTTGGTTGAACCGCCAATGCCGGTGACATAACCGCGCACGCCTTTGTGGGCTTCGTCGTGACCGCTGACGGCGTTGACCACGCCGCCAATGGCGTTGCTGCCATAAAGCAGCGTCGCTGGCCCTTTGACGACTTCAATGCGGTCTTGCGACAACAAATCAATCGGTTCGGCGTGGTCGCCGGATTGAAAGCCGAGTCCGCCTATGCCAATGCCTTCCTGCAAAACCAGCACGCGGTCGCCGTCAAAACCGCGCACGACCGGGCGCGAACTGCCGGGACCGAAACTGCGTTTGGCCACGCCCAGTTCGTGATCGAGCGCTTCGCCCAAACTGATCGGATTTTTCTTGGCCAGATCGAGCGAACCGATGATCGTTACCGATTGAATCGAATTGAACGTGGTTTCTTCACTGCCGGTGGCGGTGACGGTGATTTGTTCGCGGACGGCTTCCAACCGGATTTCAAAGTCGGCAGTGACCGTTTGTCCGCTGGCAATTTCAGCTTTGGCCAAAATGTCCGGCGTGCGTTCCAGATGCGCCGAGATGTCGTATTTGCCAACCGGAACGTTTTTGAATTCATAAGTGCCGTCTTCGGCAGTTTCGGTCGAAAGTTTCAACTGAATGATCGTCACCTTGACGTTGTGAACCGGGTCGCCGTTGGTCAGTGCGACTTTGCCGCGCAACGTGCCGGTCGTTTGCGCCTGAACTCCGATGGCCAGCGCGCACAGGCAAAACATCAGGGCAACAAGGTTTTGACGAATTTGCATGATTTCTCCTTCTCACGCGGCTTTTCCTGAAACCGCGAAAAACAAATTGGAACTGTATTTTTGTGAAAACCGGATGTTGATGTTAAAGGCCGAATTTTAGAGAGCTGGCGGAGAATTGGCATTTGGAATTCAACAAAATGCTGAAATCAGCCGGTGAGCGGCGGAAATCGCCCGACGAACGGTTGGCTGGGATTGGGCGAACAGCACGAAACTCGTTCCTTGTCTCGCTGAAACCGACTTCGTGAGCTAGCCTGTACGGGGAAACGGGCTATAATCCAGGCGCAGTTCTTCACGACTTTTTTCAAACTCAATCATTTTTCGGACGGTGCAAAAGGCAAACTGATTTTGGCGTCACGACGCCAAAATCTTTGCGGACAAGGCCGTTGCGGCTTACAGGACTTACGTTATGCAAACAAAGTTCATTTTGCTTCTTCTTCTGGTCGCGGGACTGGGCGTTGGCCAGACGGCGCTGGCGCAACAAACACGTTGGACAGAGCAGCAGGCCAAAACCTGGTATGCGCAGCAAGGATGGTTGGTGGGCGCGAATTACAATCCGGCCAATGCCATCAACCAACTGGAAATGTGGCAGGCCGACAGTTTCGATCCGGCGACGATTGATAAGGAATTGGGATGGGCCGAAAGCCTGGGCATGAACACGATGCGCGTTTTCCTGCACGATTTGCTGTGGCAACAAGACGCCAAAGGATTCCAAAAACGGTTGGATCAATTTTTGCGAATTTGCGCCAAGCACAAAATCAAACCGATGTTGGTGCTGTTTGATTCGGTGTGGGATCCGAACCCTCAATTGGGCAAACAGCGCGCACCGAAACCGGGCGTGCATAATTCCGGCTGGGTGCAAGGTCCTGGCGCGACGGCGTTGCAGGACGTCGCGCAGTATCCGCGCCTGGAAGCGTACGTCAAAGGCGTGGTTGGCGCGTTTGCCAACGACAAACGCATTCTGGCGTGGGATGTGTGGAACGAACCCGACAACACAAACGGATCGAGTTACGGCAAACTGGAACCGCCGAACAAACTGGCTCTGGTCGAAACGTTGTTGCCGAAAGTGTTCGCCTGGGCGCGGGCTGCCAAGCCGACACAACCGTTGACTGCCGGAGTCTGGAAAGGCGATTGGTCGTCCGACGCCAAACTGACCGCGATTGAAAAACTCATGCTGGCGGAATCCGACGTGATTTCCTTTCACAGTTACGATGACGCGGCGAAGTTCGAGCAGCGCATTCAATCCTTGCAACGATACAACCGCCCGATTCTGTGCACCGAATACATGGCGCGCGGCAACAAAAGCACCTTTGAAGGTTCGCTGCCGGTCGCCAAAAAATACAACGTCGCCGCCATCAACTGGGGTTTTGTGATGGGCAAAACGCAAACGCATCTGCCATGGGATTCGTGGCAAAAACCCTATGTGGATCGGGAACCGGCAATCTGGTTTCACGAAATCTTCCGACCGGACGGTTCGCCTTATCGCGCGGAAGAAGTCGAACTGATTCGCAAACTGACCGGCGTTGCCGCCAGGAAGTAACGCCGACATTCCATCAACCGTTTTCGCAATCAAGAGGATTACAAATATGAAAGCACTTGTTTTGTTTGCTCTGGTGTTGGGTTCGAGCATCGCCGTTGGCCAAACTCCTGCTCCGGTGATTCCTTCGGCGGAAGATCAAATCGCCGCGACGATTCAGGCCTTGCCCGAAGAATTGCGTGCAGGCGCGGCGGTGTTGGGATACGGCACCGATGGTAAATTGACCGAACTTCGCAAAGGCACGAATGAATTGATTTGTCTGGCTGACGATCCCAAAGACAATCGGTTCAGCGCGGCCTGTTACCACAAAGACCTGGAACCGTTTATGGCGCGAGGCCGCGAATTGACCGCGCAAGGCATCACTGGCGGCAATCGCAATGCCGAATACCGCTGGAAAGAAATCAAGGAAGGCAAACTGAAAATGCCCCGCGAACCGCGCATGCTGTATGTGCTTTCCGGCAAAGGATATGACGCGGCGACCAAAAAAGTGACCGACGGAGTGGTGCGCTGGGTGATTTATGTTCCATTTGCGACGGCGGAATCGCTGGGGTTGTCTGCCACGCCGAAACGCGGCGAACCATGGTTGATGGACGCCGGAACGGCGGGCGCTCACATCATGATTACTCCGCC
>JAEUQP010001145.1 GCA_016789645.1 Acidobacteriota bacterium
CGAACGCGTAATACCGATGACGACGCGAAGCGATGTCGGCAAATCCGTCCGTGACGGTGCTGACGATGACCAGATTGCCTTCGACAATTGGGGAAACGGTGCGTCCGCCGTGCGTTGTCCACGCGCCAAATTCGTCGGTCAGCGAACGCTGCCAGAGCAGTTTGCCGTCAAACGATAGCGCCACGAATTCGTTGCAGGCTCCAAACGCGTACACGTTGCCGGTTGTGGGATCGCCCACCGGTGAAGACCAGGCGGCGCGGCGCGGCGGCACGTCACTGGAATACACATTGAATTTGTGTTCCCAGATCATTTTGCCGGTTTCGGCGTCCAGCGCCATCACGCGTTCCTGATAGGTTTCGCCTTCGCCCGCGTTGTTGAAAATGAAAACACGGCCATTCATGACGATCGGAGCCGAGCGCCCGCCGTACGGAGCTTTCCACAACAAGTTGTCGCCGTCTTTCGACCATTTTTCCGGCAAGCCTTTTTCCAGCGAAGTGCCATCGCGGAACGGCCCGCGCCAATCCGCCCAATCGCTGCCGGATTTGGCGCGCGCGGGCGATTGCGCCGAACTGTCACTGTCGAAAACGGTAAACGCAAAAACGATGGCGGCAAAGAACACGAAGCGAAGCAATGTTGATTTCATAAAACGATCCTGTGAACGAACTTCTTGAGCGAGTTGAATGGAATTGCGATCTCACTCAGAAAGACTGGTTTGGCCATGGTTTGGTTGCGTTGATTTTCCTGATCTGCCCAAACCACTTCAAGCCTGTGCTTAAGATTGAATTTCTTGATCTTATTGAAATGAAACTATAATTTGCCGACTGACCACAGTTCAAGACGAGTTTCTCGAAACCTCGAAATGACGCACGGCGTTTTTGCCGCTGTCCGAGCAGCGATTGCCATGATGATCCTGCTTGGAAACCAAAACAGTAAATTGGAAGAACATAAAACAGCTTTTTCAAACTACCAGGAATATTGCTTTCACTAGCGTGCGGCAACTCTACAATTTAAAGTCGCTGTTGTACGCTTTGCCGGAGTCAAAATCATGCCAAATCATCGAATTGCAGTAATCGTTTTGCTGTTGTTGCCGTTATACACATTGGCGCAAACCGCAAACTCCACCCTGAATGACGAATTGATCACCGCCGCACGAAAGAGCAATGTGGAAGCTGTCAAGGCGTTGTTGGCTAAAGGGGCAGACGTGAACGCCAAAACGGAATACGGCGCGACGCCGCTGTTTTTCGCCTGCGACCGCGGCAACGTCGAAATCGTCAAATTGTTGCTGGCCGCCGGAGCCGACATTGATGTTCGAGATACGTTTTACAAAGCTACGCCAGTAAATTGGGCGTTGCAGCGCGATCAGGCAGAAATCGTCAAATTGCTAGTCGAAAAGAAACCTGCCAGCAAAGAGTCCACCACCGCGATGGCTGTTTCGATGGGGCAAACCAAAACCGTCGAAGCGTTGCTTACCCTGGGCGATTTCAAGCCGGAATCGCTGACCATGTGGTTGGCCGTGGCGGAAAAAAACGACAACAAAGAAATTGCCGAAGCGTTGAAAAAGGCTGGCGCCAAACCCAAACCCAAAGTTGATTTCAAAGTCGCGCCAGAACTGTTGCCGCGTTATGAAGGCACTTTCAAAAATGAACAAGTTGAATTGGTCGTCAAAATCAAAGACGGGAAATTGATCGGCTCTGCCAATGGATTTGATCTGGCGCTGATACCCGTTTCGGAACACACTTTTGAGCCTGAAGGCCAACCGATGACCGTTACGTTCCAATTCGAGGGCGACAAAGTCACTGGCATATCACTGAAAGGTCCCGGCGGGACAACGATCCTGAAAAAAGCGGAGGGAAAATGAGGCGCGAATTTGTATTGGTGGGAATTTTGATGCTGCTGAACAGCTTGAGCTACGCCCAGAACTGGCCTGCATTTCGCGGCGAAAAAGCTGCGGGCGTCGCCGAAGGCAAAATAACGCCGGCCAGTTGGGATGTTGAGAAAAACACCAACATCGCCTGGAAAGTCGAAATCCCCGGCTTGGCCCACGCCAGCCCGATAGTTTGGGAAGACAAAGTGTTCGTCATCACCGCCGTCAGCAGCGACCCGAAATCCGTTTTTCGCTCCGGCTATTACGGCGACGTGGACAGCGCCGCCGATCTTTCCAAACATACTTTCAAGGTTTATTGCCTGGACAAAAAGACTGGCAAGATCAAATGGGAAAAAGTCGCCTACGAAGGCGTGCCGAAAACCAAACGTCACATCAAATCCAGCTTTGCCAGTTCGACGCCTGTCACTGACGGCAAATACGTCGTCGCCTTTTTCGGCTC
>JAEUQP010001168.1 GCA_016789645.1 Acidobacteriota bacterium
CAAAAACCCGATTTACTTCGACCCGGCCAAAATCGTCGAACTGGCCATCGAAGGCGGATGCAACGCCGTGGCTTCGACGCTGGGCGTGCTCGGAGCATGCAGCCGCAAATACGCGCACCGCATTCCCTTCATCGTCAAAATTAACCACAACGAATTTCTGACCTATCCGAACAAATTCGATCAGGTCATGTTTGGCCGTGTGGATCAGGCGTTCGACATGGGCGCGACCGGCATCGGCGCGACGATTTACTTCGGTTCGGACGAAGCCACGCGCCAATTGCAGGAAGTTTCCGAAGCGTTCCAGCACGCGCACGAACTGGGTTTGTACACCGTGCTGTGGTGTTACCTGCGTAATCCTGACTTCAAGAAAGACAAGGATTATCACGTCTCGGCGGATTTGACCGGTCAGGCCAACCACCTGGGCGTGACCATCGAAGCGGACATCATCAAACAGAAATTGCCGCTGAATAACGGCGGGTACAAAGCTCTGTCGTCGAAGGAAAACCCCTACGGCAAGATTGACGACCGCGTGTACACCGAACTGTCATCGGACAATCTGATTGACCTGACGCGGTATCAGGTCGCCAACTGTTACATGGGACGCGCGGGACTGATTAACTCCGGCGGCGAATCCAAAGGCGCCAGCGATCTGGCCGAAGCCGTGACCACCGCCATTGTCAACAAACGCGCAGGCGGAACGGGATTGATCTCCGGTCGCAAAGCGTTCCAGCGCCCGATGAAAGAAGGCGTGGAAATCCTGAACGCGATTCAGGATGTGTATCTGGCCAAGGAAATCACCGTCGCGTAACCCGGCGATTCATTTGCTGAACAACCAAAAAGGCACACGAGGAATTTTCCTGTGTGCCTTTTTGATATCCGGTGATCGCCCATTCTCAGTTCAACTCGTCGGCGGCATCGAACCGCGCCAGCAAATCTCCGTCGGCGTCTTTCCACAAGTTCGAAAACGATTGCCGCCATTGACGACTCTGGGCGGCATCGCCGGACAAAGCAGCGGCGCGCGCCAACCCCAGTTGCGCCAGCGGCCACAGCGGCGATGTGACATCCCAACCTCGATTGTCCTGAATCTTTCGAAATTCCGAAGCCGCTTCGGTTCCGGCGTTTTGCGCCAGCAAGGATTGCCCACGCAAAAACGTCGGCCAGAACGATGCCGTTTGTTCATAAGCCAAAGTCGGTTGCAACACTTGTATCGCCTGAGCCGGATTTCCCCGTCGCCATTCCATTGCCGCACAAATCACCGGCACCCAGATCGCATTCGCCAAAAACGATTGCGGATTGGTTTTGGCGATTTCCTCAACCAACACCTGGGTGCGGTTGAATTCACCACATAACGCCAGCGCCAACGCACGGCTGACGGCAATGGGCATTTGCGATTGTTGCGTGATGCGCGACGCAGCAACTGGTTTGGCGGTTTTGACCGGCTGACACATGCCGCACATTGCATTTCGCAACAGGGATTCTTCGGCAACCAATGCGGCGCGTTCCGGCGATTCCGCCGCCAGCATGGAAGCCGCGCGCTGATACAGTTCGTTCGCCTGTTTCAATCGTCCGGCAAATGACGCCGTCTGTGCTTGCCAGTAAACAGCCAGATGCGAATCGGTACTTTGCGCCGCCCAATCCAGTTGGCGCTGCATCATTGCCGCATCACCGCGAACAAACGCCACTTGAAACAAATCGCGGTGCGAAGTCGCCGTGCCCAGTTGTTGATCCAGTGCCTGCTGGGTTACTGCCTGCGCTTCATCAAACCGATTCATCTGCACCAGCACCGTTCCCATGGCCACGCGCGGCACATACGCGCCGGGATTAACCTGATGCGCTTCGCGCGCGGCGGCCAGCGATTTTTCCAACCGTCCGACCAACCGGTACAAGGTGGATAACCGGCTCAACGGACTGTAATCGCGCGCATACGTTTGTCGCCACAGCTCCAGTTGCTCAATAGCTTTCAGCAAATCGCCGGTAACCATCGTGTGGTAATTGGCGGCAATATCGAACTTTTCGCGTTCGGTCACGTGGTGGCGCAACGCATACGCCTGCGCAGCGTATTCCGCCGCTTGTTCGATTTCGCCCTGGTTGCCGTGCGCCAGCGAAAGCGAAACGTACACGCGAGCGAAATTTGGATCGAGCTCTTTCGCGCGGTAATAAAACGGCAACGCTCCGCCTTTGCGACTTCTGACCAGTTCGACGCCGTGTGCCCACGCTTTGAACGCTTCCAACGATGACGTCGTCGCCTGTTCCAGTGGCGCATCGAACTGTTGAATCGAAGCCAGCGATTCGCCCATGCGTTCGCGCAATTGCGTCGCGGCGTGGCTCAGCGCGCGCAAAACACGATCTTTGCCTTCGGCTTCAACCAATGACCGGGCGATGGTTTCACCGGTTTGGCTGTTGATGCTTTCCAGCGTGATCGAATAATGACGATCAAACCGCGCGATCGAACCGACAATGAACGCTTTGACGCCTTGCCGCTGGCAAATTTCGCGCGCCAGTTCCTTGGTGACGCGTTCGTCCGGCGTGCGTTTCATATACCGCAACGTTTCACGAATTCGGTCTTCGGCCAGAAAACTCAAAAATGGCGTTTGCTCTAATTGCACGGCCAACGCTTGTTTCAACGTGCTGTCGAACACCCCTTCACCGGTCAGGTTGACGAAATCGGCCAGCAGCAACGTGTCTTTTTCCGTCAGCGATTCTGTGCGACGCGAAAAGAAGAAAAAGCCCGCCGTCGTCAAAATCAAGATGGCAAGCGCAACCCAGAGAAATCGGCGATGAAATTGAATCTGGCGAAACATCCGCGCAAACGTGGTTTTGGTGCTGGTCGCCGCGTCTTTGCCGGTGGATTGAATCGCCAGTTCGGCAGTCGGTTGGTTGTCGGCAACGGGATTGCGGAACAAACGTTG
>JAEUQP010001180.1 GCA_016789645.1 Acidobacteriota bacterium
GAATCACGACAACGCACCAAAAACTGGAAACGCTGGGGGCCTTACCTCAGCGAACGCGCCTGGGGAACCGTCCGCGAAGATTATTCGCCGAACGGAACAGCGTGGGATTATTTTCCGCACGATCACGCGCGGTCGAAAGCCTATCGCTGGGGCGAAGACGGTATCGCGGGAATTTGCGACCGGCATCAATTGACCTGTTTTGCGCTAGCGATGTGGAACGGGCGCGATCCGTATTTGAAAGAACGATTGTTCGGCCTGGCCGGGCCACAAGGAAATCACGGCGAAGATGTGAAGGAGTATTACTTCTATCTGGATTCCACGCCGACGCATTCGTACATGAAGTTTCTGTACAAATATCCGCAGGCGCGATTTCCTTACGAACAACTGGTGGCCGAATCGCAGCGGCGTAGGCGACAAGCGCCAGAGTACGAATTGCTCGACACCGGCGTGTTTGACCAGGATCGGTATTTCGACGTGTTCGTCGAATATGCCAAAGCCGACGTGGACGACATTTTGATTCGCATTACCGCCGTCAATCGTGGGCCGGAAACGGCGCGGCTCGATCTGTTGCCGACGGTCTGGTTTCGCAACACATGGATTTGGGGCGACGACGTGCGCGAACCTCGATTGCGCCGCGATGAACGTTCCGATCAATTCGCTGGACAGGCTTCGGTCATACGGCTGCGTCATTTTGAAATGCCGCTGCGCTGGCTGGTTTGTCAGGGATCGCCCGAACTGCTGTTCACCGAAAACGAAACCAATCTGCGACGGTTGTACGGAGCCGACAACATCACGGCGCACGGCACGCCTTATGCGAAAGACGGCATCAACGATTACGTCGTCAACGGCGCGGGCGACGCCGTCAACCCGCAACAACTGGGAACCAAAGCCGCCGCACGGTATCAATTCAATCTGGAACCGGGAAAAGCCGCCACGCTCCAATTGCGACTGACAACGACGGAACCCACGCCGGACATGCTGGGCAAAGCGTTTGAGGAAATTTTTGCCGCGCGCAAACGCGAAGCGGACGAGTTTTATCGAATGCTGGAACCGCCCGGCGCCAGCGAGGATACCAAACGCATTCAGCGGCAGGCGTTCGCCGGGTTGATGTGGAGCAAGCAGTGGTACTTTTACGACGTGCGGCGCTGGTTGCGCGGCGACACGGCGCAACCCGATCCGCCAGCTTCACGGTTGACCGGGCGCAATGCTCACTGGCGGCATCTGTACAACGAAGACATTATTTCGATGCCGGACAAGTGGGAATACCCGTGGTATGCGGCGTGGGATTTGGCATTTCATTGCATTCCGCTGGCGCTGGTTGACCCGGACTTTGCCAAAGAGCAACTGATTCTGATGCTGCGCGAATGGTACATGCATCCGAACGGGCAGATTCCGGCTTATGAGTGGGCGTTTGGCGATGTGAATCCGCCGGTGCATGCCTGGGCGGCGTGGCGCGTGTACCGAATCGAACAGCGCCAATATGGCCGCTCCGACCGCCAGTTTCTGGAACGCGTCTTTCACAAACTGATGCTGAATTTCACCTGGTGGGTGAACCGCAAAGACCAGGAAGGCAACAACGTCTTTGAAGGCGGCTTTCTGGGACTGGACAACATTGGCGTGTTTGACCGCAGCGCCAAGTTGCCGACCGGCGGCACGATTGAACAATCCGATGCGACCAGTTGGATGGGCATGTATTGCCTGAACCTGATGGTCATTGCGTTGGAGCTGGCGAAAGAAAATCCGGCGTATGAAGACGTCGCGTCGAAATTCCTCGAACATTTTGTCTACATTTCGCGCGCAATGAATGACATGGCCGGGAAGGGAATCGAGTTGTGGGATCGCAAGGACGGGTTTTATTACGACGTGCTGAATTTGCCAAACGGCAACAGCTTTCCCATGCGCGTGCGTTCGATGGTCGGATTGATTCCGTTGTTTGCCGTGGACACACTGGAATCAGATGTCTTGGATGGTGTTCCGGGATTCAAACGGCGCATGCAGTGGTTCATCAACAATCTGCCAGAACTGGGCGGATACATCGAATCGGTATCGTCTCCGACCGGCGTGCGGCGATTCTTTTCGCTGGTCAATCGGCAACGGTTGAAATCAGTGTTGAAATACCTGCTGGATGAAACGGAGTTTTTGTCGTCGTATGGCGTGCGGTCGTTGTCGCGTTTTCACAAAGACAATCCGTACCGGTTGATTGTCGAAGGCCACGAACATCGCGTGGATTACGAACCGGCGGAATCGCAAACCGGATTGTTCGGCGGCAATTCCAACTGGCGCGGACCCATCTGGTTTCCGGTCAATTACCTGA
The DNA here is from genome assembly GCA_016789645.1 of Acidobacteriota bacterium. Lineage (GTDB taxonomy): Bacteria > Acidobacteriota > Blastocatellia > RBC074 > RBC074 > RBC074. The sequence goes on from JAEUQP010001180.1 coordinate 2,315, forward strand.
TTATCGAATCGCTGCAAAAGTTCCACTGGTATCTGGGCGACGATTTTCTGGTGGAATGCCCGACCGGTTCGGGACGTATGTTGACTCTCTGGCAAGTTGCCGAAGAACTGTCGCGCCGATTGTTGAAAATCTTTTCGCGCGACGCCGACGGGCGGCGACCGGTGAATGGCGCATCGGAAAAATTCCAGCACGATCCGTACTGG
>JAEUQP010001182.1 GCA_016789645.1 Acidobacteriota bacterium
CCGCGACGCGGCAATTGCAAGGCTTGCTGTTGAAAGTAATGCACCAGCGCATTGGCCAACGTGCCGGAACTGACTCCTGAACCGGGATGCGTGACCATTCCCGCAGCTTTGTTGATGACGATGATTTCGTCGTCTTCGTACACGATGTCGAGCGGAATGGCTTCGGGTTTGGCTTCCAGCGGAGCGGTTTCCGGCAATGTGATTTGAATTTCTTCTCCGGCGCTGACTTCGTAAGCGGGTTTGATGACCGGCTGACCGTTGACCAGAACTTTGCCTAATTCGATGGCTCGGCGGACTTGCGAACGGCTGGTTGTCGGAATTTGCGAGGCGAGATAGGTATCAAGGCGTATACCTGCGGTTTCTTCCGTGACGATGAAAGAAATAGGAAGAATTTGTGTAAGCGCAGGCTCAAAGGATTCGGCATCAATACCGTCAATTAGGGAATTCATCTGCGTACTAAACAACGTGCGCCACGGGGCGTTCGATCATCTTGGCAAACTTTGCAGGATTGTCAGCAATAGCTTCCAACTGCTGAGCCGTCGCTAGATCGCAAAACCGCTCGTGACAATTTTGGCAATACTCAAAGGGAACGTTTTCAACCCAGACACCTCCAAAAATCGTGTCTTCTCGAATGACTTTGATGCCTGGCTGGCCACACATCGGGCATTTCTTCCCCTCAGTTTGCTGGCTTGCTCGTTTATTCATAGTCGGTAATTTCCAATTGAAAAGCCGTAATAACAACGACTCGAAGTTCTTCATCCCACTTGGTCACAACTCCCATTTCATCGTGGGAAATTGACTCTCCATAAATCACAAACTTCAAATCCCATTTCGATCAATCTGATTTTCAACGATTTCTCCAATCAAGATGCAGTGAATCGCATCGCCGATCGAAAAGTTTTCTGCGCGCAATTCTTTGAGCGCGTGATAACGGAAAACGACCTTCCCAGCCCTGACTGCTCCCTATATCAAGGTCAATTCCCATTCGTACATAAAAATTATACCTCATATGCGGAAGCTGCGACGTCAGTCAATGTATAACTCCTTCGGGTATCGTTCGACGGGCGCGCTGGTCTTCTTTGCCAGTGCGAAAATGTTGTCGCCGCGCAATTCCGTGCCGATGTGAACCTGGCGCAGCAAATCCAGAATTGCGGGGTTCGAGCGCGCCCAAACGTCTTCGGTTTCCAATTCCACCACTTCAAAACCCGCCGCCGCCAGAGCTACGCCAACTTCGTAAGGCGCGTATTCGCGATTGTGTTGATCCACCGTTTCGCGGACATTGTATTGCGCCAGCAAATACGGCGCGCAGCCAACCAGCAAACCTTCAATCGCACGGCAACTGGCAATGTTGGGCGTCGTCAGCAACAACCAGCCGTCATTTTCCAAAACGCGGTTGCATTCCCAAAGCATGTGCATCGGATCGCTTTGCAGATGTTCGATCAGTTCGCAGCACAACACGACGCGAAAGTGGTTCTCCGGATACGGAAACACGTCGCGTTCGACATTGAAGTTGCGAAGTTCAAAGGTGTGCGTTTCCGGCAGGCGATGATTGCCGTTTCGTTGCGTCACAGTTTCGACCACGGACGCCTGATCCGATTCCCAGAAATCGGCGCAATGAACTTCGTTGTAACCAGAATACTTTTTGATGGCTGGAGCGATGTGCGACAGGCTGCCGAGTTCCAGCAACCGATCCGAGCTTTTCTGTGCGGGCGGGATTCGCTGCAACGTGGCAACAAACCGGCGCAAATGCTGTCTCACGTAATGCAACTCTTTCTCATCGCTAACAAAGCTCAGAATATAATCCACTACTTCCTGTTCATCGGACGAAAACTTATCCAACTCTTCGTGAGCGACTTTTTTCCAGTCCAGAATCTGGTGATAAAGCGGCGCAGCTCCGGTTTGTTTGATTTTGGTCGTGGCGTGCGAGGTCACATTGGCCAGTTTGCGAAAGGAAATCAGTTGACTGTGTGAATCGTCTGCGGATTCGGCATCTTCTTTGCCGGTTGAGCCCGTTTCAGCTTGCGGTTGCGCAATCTCCCCGGATGATTCGCGCAAGGCTTTCAATTCGCGGCGCTGTTTGTCCAATCGCTGCTCGAACAATTGCAACATCACGTCATTGCGTTCGACGATATCCGTGGAAAACTGGCGAATCATGGCGTCCACTTTTCGCTCGTGCCGCTCCATGCGCTCGTCCAACTGATGATCCTGGGCGATGAATTTTTCATCTATGCGCTTTTCATTTCGGGCAAATCGGTCGTCCAATCTGAGGTCAATTTCTCGCGTGCGCTCGTCAAACCGTTCGTCCAACCGCTGGTCAAGCGCCGCCTGACGCTCGTCCAGCCGACGATCCAGCGTGATTTCGCGTTCGTCCAACCGGCGATCCAACGTGGTTTCGCGTTCGTCCAAACGACGATCCAACTCAACGGATCGTTCGTCCAATCGCTGGTCAATTGCACGCTCATAAGCGTCAGACCGTTGGTTCAGTCGGGCTTCGACTTCACCAATCTGTTCGGTGATTTCGCGCGAAAGAATCAAACGCAGGTTGCGGAAGATGGAAGTTAGTCGGCTCATATCTGAGAGTAGGCAGTAGACAGAATCCAGTAGGCAGTAGATCAATTTTACGATCAGCAAACGGCATCAAGGAGTTTTGAGGCACTTCGAGCTTCAAAACTGCTGTTTACTGTCTACTGTCTACTCACTTCATCATAAACACTCTGAGTTTCGCGGGCGGCGCGATCCCAGGAAAAACGCGCGGCTTGCTCCAATCCGGCACGTTTGAAATGTTCGCGCGCAGTTGGATCGCCAAGCAATTGCGCAATGTGCCGAGTCAGGGTTTGCCAGTCGTTCGGGTCGTGCGTTAATCCAGCTTGTCCGACGACTTCCGGCAAACTGGACACGTTGCTGGTGATGGTCGGCGTTCCGCACGCCATTGCTTCCAGCGGCGGCAACCCGAAGCCTTCGTACAACGAAGGATAAACGAACGCTTCAGCGGCAGAATAAAGCGCGGGCAAATCTTCATCGGCAACATACCCGGTAAAGCGAATTTGTTCCGTCAGCTTCAACTCTTCGACCAGTTTGAAAACTTCGTCAAACAACCAACCTTTGCCGCCGCACAACGCCAGTTGCGGGCGATGATTGGTCGTGCGCAGCAATTCGTCATAAGCGCGAATCAGCGTCAGCAGATTTTTACGCGGCTCGATGGTTCCAACATACAGCAGATACGGTTGGCGAATCGCATGTTTGTCGAGCGTAGGCTGGCAATCAACAATCGGCAGCGGCTTCAACCCTTCGCGGGCGGCTTCAAAAATCACGCGGATTTTGTCTTCGCGAATTCCCAGATACTCCATGGTTTCGCGTTTGGTGAATTCGCTGGGGACGATGATTTTTGTCGCGCGGCGAGCCATCAATGGCATGCGGCGTTTTCCGCGCCGAACGTTTTCATCTTCGTGCGTGTGCGATTGCGTAAACAGCGACAAATCATGAATCGTCACCACTGTCGGACAAGGCGAAAA
>JAEUQP010000006.1 GCA_016789645.1 Acidobacteriota bacterium
AGTGCTACGACGAACTGAACAAACACGGCGCGAAAGCAGCGATTCCACCACGCAAAGGCGCTCGCATCTGGCAACACGGCAACAGCAAAGCGGAACGTCACAAGCGTGATGAAAACCTGCGGCGCGTGCGACAAGTCGGTCGCCAACAATGGAAGAAAGAAAGCAACTATCATCGGCGTAGCCTGGCGGAAACTCAGATGTTTCGCTTCAAAACGATCTTCGGAGACCGGCTGCAAACGCGCCGAATTGAGAATCAATTCAAAGAACTGTTATTGAAAGCTTCGATCCTGAACCGAATGACTCATCTCGGCATGCCCGACACCACCAAGGTCTGTTGATTCGTCAGGATTGAAAAAGCAACTCAGGATTCGTGCAACAAAGCCGGCGTTAACTAGTGCAAGTTTTATTAGCCAGGAGGTTTTTGTGTCATCTAGGTCGCTGCTTCAATTCATCGCTTTTGCTCAGACTTTTTTTTTATTAGCCTTTTTAGTCGTTGAGACGCAAGCTCAAACTTTAGTGAAAAAGCATAGTATTAAGAGTAATAACCCATTGGCGGTTATTCTTCGTACCACCAAGGAGTTAGAGGATAAACCAGAAGCCAAAGCTGCTATTCAGAGATCTGTTGCTAAATGGGAGTCACTTGTTGGGATAGCTGTTACAAATCAGGCTTTTAATGTAGTAATAGAGGCAGGTTTATCTAACATTGCTTTTGGTATGCATTTTAATTCAAATGAAGCGGCAAAAAGTAACATGACATTGGCTGGTGTAGTTATTGCTGAAGATTTCCTCATTTCTAATTTGTTTTTTCGTTCGTCGAGTTACGAGCATCAAAGGCAAGTACACCAGAAATTTGCCAAAGTTACGACTGATTGGGGAGCTATAGGGGAAATCACCTGGCCATTGGCTATAGATTTTACGCTAGGCTTTGGGGTCATCTCAGTGTTCGATTATCGGCATGTTGTCGTTTTCAACTCGAATCTTAAATATGATTTTGATTCAAGCGATGGCATTGACCCTGACAAGCTTGATTTTGAAGCTATAGCTTTTCAAGAAATTGGGCATTTCATAGGTTTTGTTTCAAATGCTGGTGTTAGAGAAGCCAAGCTAATTCCTGAGCCTGGGCCTTTTGGTTTGATTCCAGCCGCGCCGACAATATGGGATTTATACCGTTTTCGTCCGGGCGTGACGATGGAAGACTTTGACTTGGCGCAGCGCGTGCAGCGGTCTGGAGGCGAGCAGGTGTTTTTCACTGGCGATGTGGAAGCGCCGCTGGCTTCGGGGGCTGCGAATGCTACGGATTGGGAAGGGCTGAATCCGAACTGGTTGTATTACGGTCGAGCCGCCAGCCATTGGAAAGATGACGCATTAACCGGCCAATACATCGGCATCATGGACGAAAGCTACTTGCCGGGCGAACGCGGAGGTATAACGGCGACGGATTTAACCGCGCTGAGTTACTTTGGCTATCGCATTAACCCGGGAGCTACGGTGATGGAAGTGCTGTCCGTGGATGATGGTTCGCGCGAACAGGTTTTGCCTCCGGGCAACTCCATGGTGGTCAATCGTCTGACTCCGGCGCGCGCGCCGTTCAACGTGGAAAGCGTGCGTATGCAATTGCCTCCGCTGGCCGATGGCGCTTCGGTGGTGGGCAAGCGGCTGCGGGTGGTGGCGTTTGCCGATGCCGCGCGTTCCGGTCAGCCGCCAGCCAATCCGCAATATTTGGTTGATCGGACGATCACGATTTCGGCCTTGCCGGAAAATCGCATGCTGGAAGTGATGTTGCCGGAGCCAGTGACGATCAACGTCGGCGACCTGTATGTCGGAGTCCAATCGGTTGACGGCAATTTGAGCTTTGCCGCCGACACAAATGGCGAGGCGCGCAATCGCTCTTTCGTTTCAAACGACAATGGAGCGAGCTTCCAGCCGTTGCGGCTTTCAGGCGCGGCGGCCAACGCGATTGTGCGGGCGGTGGTAAACGCTCGATTCAATGCGGTCAGCAATCTGGTTCCCGAAGTGAAGGAGATCAGCCCGACCGCCGCGCCCACAGGTTCAAGCTTCAAACTGACGATTTTCGGGCGGAACTTTTTCCCGGATTCTGCCGATGCCGCCGGAGTTCGGTACAAGTCAATCATTCGCATCAATGGTCAGGACAAAGCAACGGAGTTTCTGTCGCTCAGACAGTTGCGAACGGAAGTTTCAGCGGCTGATTTGGCCGGGCTGGCATCGGCGCGCGTGACTGTGGCGACGACGACGCCGAACGGAATGGTTGAATCCGCCCCGGTTGAACTGTCCGTGACGCCGAATGCGCCAATACCCAACGTGCTGCAAATTGAACCTTCGACGATTGCCGTTGGCAGCCCGGAAACCAAATTGATTGTGACGGGGCGCAATTTCACCGCTGCTTCCGCCGTTCGATTGAACGGAGTCGCCCGTCCGACCAAATTCATCAACAGCACGAAGCTGGAAGTGATATTGCCAGCCAGCGATTTTTCAGCCGCCTTAAACGGCGAAATCATCGTTATAACGCCGTCGCCCGGCGGCGGGGCTTCGAACGCCATGATGGTTCGTGTCGCCGGTTGCAGTTACAAACTTTCGCAAAGCAATTTTTTGAATCTGGGAACAGCCCGGCGCTTTACAGAAGACGGCGTCTTGAATCTGCATGGCGTGATTCTGGAAACTGAAGACCATTGCTCCTGGGCGGCTGCCAGCAGCGCCAACTGGATTGACGTGGCCGACAAACAAGGCAAAGGTCGTGCGCCAATAGGATTCAATGTGTTAAATAACAACACTGCGGCAGAACGAATGGGAACCATCAACGTCGCCGGTCAAACGTTGACAATCAGCCAGGTTGGGTTTCCGGCTCTGGTCTCTTCGGCTGCTTACGGAGCGGGCAGTTCGCCCGGAGGTATCGCCACGATTTTCGGAACGAATTTGGCCAAGACAACGCAAGTCGCTGCGACCCGCCCGTTGCCGACAAATCTGGCTGGGACTGAAGTCAAAATCAGACGTCTGTTTGGATTGAGCCAACCGGAATTTTCTGCTCAATTGCTTTTCGTTTCACCAACGCAAATCAATCTGGTGATGCCGGATGCTAACAACTTTCCGCCGCTGGATATACGTGGAATTACCTTCCTTGTGTCAGTTTATGTTGATGGGCAATTGGTCGCCGACGGATACACGACTCTTTCGCCGGTGTTTCCGGGATTGTTTTCGGCCGATGCCAGTGGCAAAGGGGTTGCGGCGGCAGTCGTGCTGCGAGTCAAAGCCGACGGTTCGCAGAGTTACGAACCTGTGGCCATTTTCAATCAGGCGCAAAACAGGTTTGTCGCCCAGCCGATTGATTTAGGAGAAGAAAGCGAAAGAACGTTTCTGTTGTTATTTGGTACGGGTATTCGCGGGCGAAGCCAACCGTCAGCCGTCAGAGTCAGAGTTGGTGGAGTTGATTCACCCGTGCTGTTTGCCGGGGCGCAAGGAGAATATGCGGGACTGGATCAGATCAATGTCGAGTTGCCGCGTTCGCTGAAGGGGCGCGGAAATGTGTCGGTTGTTTGCACGATTGATGGCAGCGGGTCGAATGAGGTGACAGTGAACATCAAGTAATGCAATTCGACTGGCCACCTGATGGTAGAGAAATTAGGAATAACCACAGAACGGCGACCTACGGAATCGAACGTACGGCGGAGTAGTAGGGAACGTGAAGCTTCCTGCTACTCCGCCGGTTTAGTTAGCTGCGACGGTTATTTGCATTCCGGCCAGCAAGGCGGCGGAGTTTTTTTGCCGCATTTGCCTGCCCAACCGGCTTCATACAGCGCCTTGATTTCCGCTCCGCTCAACGTGCGCTGGAAGATTTCGATTTCATCCAGGCTGCCGTTGAAAAACAGAGCCGGACTGCTGGAATGGCCGCCGATCCGCAGCGGTGCGTTGTTGGAATAATCCAGGCCGCCGGGCTGGAACTGATGCACTTCGTTGCCGTCAACATACATCTTGCCTTCAAAGGCGGAACCGTTCCGCTGACAACGAACATAAATCGTCACCGCGATGAAATGCCATTGGCCATCGTTCAGGTTCGTCGGCGAAGGAGTAATAAAGTTGGCATACGAGATTCCGTCCGCCAGTTGGAAACCAAGCCGGCCATTGTGGAGGAACAGATGATACCCGCGTGGAATCCCCGTCATTCCGAACTGCCGTTTATCCAGGATCACTTGCAACCCGCTGGCAGAAGTTTTCACCCAGGCATCGATCGAAAACGCCGCTCCGCCATCTACCGCGCAATAGTTGAACAGGTTGATGTCGTTCTGGCTGGGCACGGTCAACACGTGACTGGCGTTGGTGAACGTCGCCGCTCCGCCGACCATTCCCGACGTTTGCAGCGGGCCGTTGGGATTTGGGTTGGCGTGATTCAGAAAACTCCACGTCGCGAAATCTTCCAGGAAGTAATAATCGTCGAACGGCCACCACGCAGTCATATCGCTTGGCGGAGCGACGCAATCACGATATTCGATGGCGCCGATGTCGCACGTTCCAACGCGACCGAGACCGAGTTGATCGGTTGCCGAGCAAAACGCCGGATCGGCTTTATCAATCAGCAACGAGGTGCTGACCGGAGCCTGCGGACGCAGCCCATCGCTCCCCGCGACTCCCGTGCTGCTCAATCCGCCAAGTTGGGACAGCGAACCCGTGATGAATTTGTCCGTCGGGTCAAGCGTGAATCCCGTCACGTCGCCGTTGATGTTGTACGTTGCATTGCCGAACAGGAACGAGCCAATGCCAGGGCCAAGCACGTTGTGACCTTTGGAATTGAAGCCGTGATTGGTGTCGTAGTTTTTGTACGACGGGGCAATGTTGTTGGCAATCACCGTATTGGCGACTTCCGGCTCCAACACGATGGGGCAGGTATATGCACCGCAAGCTGTCCAATAAATGCCGCCAGCAATGCTGGTCGCGCGATTTTGAGCGATGGTCAGGTTGGTGAATTTGGCATGTAATAGGTTGTTGTTGGAATCTTCCTTGGCCAGGGTGTGCAGAAAAACACCGCCGCCGATGTAAGCCGATTTGTTGTACGCGACGGTCACGTTGGACACGTCGGCATTGTGTGCTCCGCGCAGCAGAAAACCACCGCCCATTCCGCCCGCTCCGTTGTAAGCGATGGTCGCCGAATTGTAGATGAACGCACTGTTGTTGATGGTGACGTTTGCCACCTGGTTGGCCGCAGGCGGCGCGCCTGAATCGCCATCGCTTGCGAAACCGCCTCCGCCAGGAGCCGTGTTGTTGCGAAATGTGCTACGGTCAATCGTCACCTTGCCCATATAGTTGTACACCGCGCCACCACAGGCGTTGACGTATTTGCCGTCTACCAGATTGTTTTCAAACACACTGCCCATCAGCGTGATTTCTGAAGCCAGATTGTAGATGGCCGCTCCGCCCCATCCGACCGTTTTGCCTCCGCGCAAGGTCAGGTTTTCCAGCGTCAAATTGCCAGTGTAAAACACCGTGAAGAATCGAAATGTAGGTGCATTGGCGTCGCGTTCGATGATTGCGCCGTTGCCTACGATGCGAATCTTGGTGGTGATTTGCGGAAAACCGTTTTCGCCGTTGTCGGCTGCGGTCAGTTTGTACACGGCATAAGGTGACAGATAAATCACATCGTCTTCGCCGTTGGCTTCCGCCGTTTTGAGATCGTTGATCAATGCGGCGGTTGTCGTTGGGGAAAAAGTAGCGGCGCGCGAAGTCGCCGAACACAAGGCGACGATCATCAGGATTGCCGCCCCTGCGCCGAAGCGATACAGATTGTGGGAAAGAGATTTCCAAAGATTGCTGAGTTGAATTTGCTGGTTGGTTTTCATGACATTTCCTCCGTTTGAGTCATTTTTGGTTTTGCCGCTTTGAGCGGCTTGTATCGGGCTGAATGCTGAGGCGGGCGGAGAAACTGCAACCGCAACCGGGCAACGCTTTCGAGCCTCACCCGCTGAAGCGAGAAAGAGCGAGGGACGGTATCAACGGCAAATAAATTTTGTGATGAAGATGATTGGCAATGTTGGCGGGAAGAAGTGAAGGCAAAAAAATACGGCGTCGCGGTTGGCTGATCACATTGTCCACTGCCGTTGGCAAATGCGATTTCGCCGCTTGCGACGCCGTCTGGTTCACTGGCTGCTGACAGGAGAGCAAAGCAGCCAGTCGGGGCACCGGTCTCAATCCAAACCGGTGATTGGCGACCTCATCCGCGTAAGCGAGAAAGATCGCCGTCGAGTATCAACACCATGACAACTATTGAGTCGCAGGTTGAGCGCGATTGAGTCTCCGTTCACGCTCAACCTGATTGCGGTTGGTGGTTACTGCACTGACACGTCGTCAATTCGGAACGTCGTGATCAACGAACTGTCAGTGGTTGCCCGGAATTGAATCCGAACGGTTTGGCCGGCATACGCCGACAGGTTATAGGTTCCGCGCAAGGTGTACGCGTTCGACGCAGACACTTTGTTCAGATTGCTGAATGTTGCCAGCGTCGTCAGCAAGGTGCCGGAAGAATTGCGGACTTCGACAAACAGACGGTCATACTGCGTGGTGGTCGTCGTTTCGCTGGAAGTGACGTTCAGGTAGAAGCTCAAACCTGGCGTCGTGCCGCTGGGAATGGTGATCGTTTGATAGGCGGTGTGCGTCACGCTGTTCGACCCACCTTCTCGCAGATAACCAGTTCCGGTGCGAGCGTTGCCGTCCGTGCTGCGCGTTGCGCCGCTCAACACCCAGGGCGTCGAGTTGGTTTCAAACCCGCCGTTGACGATCAACTGCGAACTGGGATTGGTCACTGTCAACGTCACCGGAATCGTTTGCGGCGTGTTCGTAGCTCCGGTCGCAGTGACCGTGATTGTTCCGTTGTAGGTTCCGGCGGTCAATCCGCTGATGCTGACCGAAGCCGTCAACGTCGAAGGCGCGGTTCCCGAAGCCGGGGTCACCGTCAACCACGAAGCGTTGTCGGTTTGCGACCAGCTCAACGTGCCGCCGCCCGTGTTGGTGATGTTGACGGTTTGGTTGGCCGGATTGCTGCCTCCCGCCGTCGCCGTGAAGCTCAGGCTGGTCGGGCTTAAGCCAATCGTCGGATTGGTCGAAGTGCTGCCGTTGGCGTTGTAAATCACCAGCGCGAAATCCTGATCCGTCGTGTCGGCATTGCCCGGCACGCCGTCGCCAGCGATGTTGGTCGCTTTGACCGTGACCGTGTAATTGCCCGTCGTTCCCGCAGGCAGAAACACCGATTCGACGTTGTTTTTGCCGTCGGCAGTGCCGCCGCTGGTCGAATTGGCTCCGGTGAAGACGTTGCCCTTGTAAGTCACGCCACCGACCGTCACTTCCAGATCGAGGTTATTGACCCACGGAGCGCCGGTTGTCGGGCCAGGTGCGTCTGTCCAGGCCAGCGTGACGCGGAACGGTTTTCCGCTATCAACGATGGAACCTGTGACTTGGTGCGTCGCGCCGGTTGCGCCCAGCACCTGAGTTTGATCGGTCAACACACGCGACGAACCGTCAAACGCGCGTCCCAAATCCATTCGCCCCATGCCCTGATTGTTGGACGGCAAGGTGTCGTTGGCCCCCGTGCCGTTCATGTAGGCTGCCGAATTCATGAGGATCGCTTTGACCATGGCCGGAGACGGGGCTGTCAATCCTTTGTTCAGGAAGTCTTGGTAAACCAACGCCGCTCCGCCCGCGACTGCCGGGCAGGAATGCGACGTGCCCGACGACCAGCCATACAGCGTTTGACCGCTCGGCCAGTATTGGTTGCAGACGCTGCTGCCGTTGTAATTCGATTGCGGGACACCGGCTTGGATGTGCGTGCCGGGCGCGATGATGTCGGGTTTGACGCGACCGTCACCGCCAGCGGAATTGACCGGACCGCGGCTGGAAAAACTGATGATGTCGTTGGCGCTGTCGGCTCCGGTGTTGCCGATGCCGCAACCATCCGTGCCTGTCTGGCGAACGTTTTCGCCCGCGCCGACCGTGATGACGTTTTTCGCCGTCGAAGGCGTGCTGACTGTGTTCGATCCCGAACCGTCGTTGCCCGCCGCAAACACGACCGTCAATTGTTGCAACCCGGTAGTTCCGGTTTGCGCGTCGCGAACGATGGAATCGTAGGCTTGCGAGTTGCTGTCATAATCGGGAATCGGCGCGCCAGTCGAAGTTTGGAATCCCCACGAGTTCGACGAAATGCGCGAACCGCTGCCGTAAGCCGTGTTTTCCCACGTCGCCGGGCTGGAAGAGGTGCTGCCGAAAATTGCCGTTACGCCGACGCGTGCCCACGGCGCAATGCCCAGGCCGTAGTTGAATCCAAGCGAATCTTCATTGGCGGCTCCGGTTCCCGTGTTGATTCCGCCGACAATGTGCGAATTCAGGAATCCGTGCCCCCCCTGGGCGCCGGTTTGATTGGTCGGGTTGTTTTGAAACGCGATGCGCCCAGTCGCCAAATCGGGATGGCCGGTCAGCGTATAGGCATCGTCCACCACGTTGACGGCGAATCCAGTGAATTGCGAACTGGTGAAGCCTTTGGTTCCCAGCCACGACAGATAGCCGGGGCCTGTTGGAGCGTTGCCGCTCAAGTTGCCGGCGACAATCTGCCCCTGCGCTTCGTCCAGACGGCGACGTTCGCCCGCCGGCTCAATCGCAAAGACGTTGTCCTGGCTGGCCAGTTCCATCACTTGCGACATGGAAAGATTCATCGTCACGTTGTGATATTTCAGCACCTGCGTTTCGCCCAGAAAGCGCCGAGCCGTGCGTTTCAATTCGCTGACTTTGCGTTTGGTGTCGTCGCTGGCGATGAATTGCACGGTGACATTGACGAATTGGTCCGCGTCCAGAGCGCGCGCTGCCACCAGCGATTGCCGGACTTTGAACGCCGGTTCGTAATCGCCCACCCATTGCACAAACGATTGTTCGTCTTTCAGTTGAATCAGCCGCATGGCTTCGTCGCTGTCGGCGCGCACCACATAGGCATTGTTCGGCACGTAGCTGATGATGTCAGAACCAGTGCGGCTCAGTTCGGTCAACCATTGATCCTGAATCGGGCCGATAAACTGCACGATGTACAGCCCTCTGCCCGGACGCGAAAAGCTCTTGCGAGCCACAGCCATCTGCGTTTGGCGCAAATCGGCGGGCGGTTCTTTGCTGAGCGGTTGCTCGTTCGACGTGTCCAGCACGTATCCGTTCAGCACAATCAGGTTTTGTTCGTCGCGTGCGGCCACTGGCAACGACTGCATGGCGGCGCGTCCGCCAATCGCTTCCTGATCCACAACCACCAGACGGAACGATCCGTAATTGACCTCTTCGCGGATGGCTCCGCGCCCGGCCAGATCGTCATACACGGCTTGTTGGTCGTTGTTGAGAATCAGTTTGTGGAGACGGTTTTGATTCAGGAAAGTGACTGGCAGATTTTCAGGATCGGTGATTCGTTGTGGCGCATCATCGCGATTCCCAAGTTGCGGGCGTAAACGCTCCTGGACGTAAACGCTGGCCGTAGCCAATAGAACAGCGCAGACCGTCAAGGTCAGTAAGATCGTCAATCGTTTCATATTCAGGCCTCTCAAATTTCAGCTGGGCAAGTGGGAAAACTTGCCGGGAGGTTACGGGGTCGTCAAGTTGAGGGATGGGTTCTGACGACTGCTACAGTCAGACTTTTGACCGCAAAGCTGACCAGAGGAACAAGAGAAAACTCTGCTACAAAATTTACTGAAACTCCGGGGTCGGTTTAAGGCGGCGGGAAGATAATGCAGTTTCCCAGAACTGGCAATAGCTTTTCCGCGAAATTACGCCCGGGACGGCACGTACATCCCAAATGCCGTCGCCCGGAAGCGAAAGGCGAGGCTGAGAAATCCATTTCGCCTTTCGCCGGAAAAATTTT
>JAEUQP010000072.1 GCA_016789645.1 Acidobacteriota bacterium
AGCATGCCGTTGATGTACGGCATTGCTTTCGGCAGGCTGTCATTCAAAATCACGCGGCCCACCGTGGTGTTGATCGTGCGATCCACTTCGTGCGGCGTCGCTTTGATGATGTCCTGCGAATCGCGTTCGTGTTCCAGATCAATCAGCGGGCCTTTGTAGCGCAAACGAATGCGAGTTTGCGTCGTCACTTCCTTGGCGTCGAGCGCAATCAGCACTTCGTTCAAGCTGGCAAAGGCGCGGCCTTCACCTTTGGCTCCGTCCATCGCGCGAGTCATGTAATAACAACCGAGCACGATATCCTGTGAAGGAACTGCAATCGGTTGTCCCGAAGCAGGGGAGAGAATGTTGTTGGATGACAACATCAACACCTGCGCTTCGATCTGGGCTTCGGGCGACAACGGAACGTGAACCGCCATCTGGTCGCCGTCGAAGTCGGCGTTGAACGCCGTACAGGTCAACGGGTGCAGTTTGATGGCCTTGCCTTCGACCAGCACAGGTTCAAAGGCCTGGATACCCAACCGGTGCAGCGTTGGTGCGCGGTTGAGCAACACCGGATGGTCTTTGATGACTTTTTCCAGAATGTCCCAAACCACGTCGTTCTGGCCTTCGACCAATTCCTTGGCCTGCTTGATTGTGGCTGCGTGGCCTTCGGCTTCCAGCCGGTTGTAGATGAACGGCTTGAAGAGTTCCAGCGCCATTTTCTTTGGCAAACCGCACTGGTGCAGTTTCAGTTCCGGACCGACAACGATCACCGAACGACCGGAATAATCCACGCGTTTGCCGAGCAGGTTCTGGCGGAAACGGCCTTGTTTGCCTTTCAGCGTGTCGGAGAGCGATTTCAGCGGGCGATTGTTGACGCCGCGCAGCACGCGACCGCGACGACCGTTGTCGAACAGCGCGTCCACGGCTTCCTGCAGCATGCGTTTTTCGTTGCGGACGATCACTTCAGGAGCTTTCAACTCCATCAGCTTGGACAGACGATTGTTGCGGTTGATGACGCGACGATACAGATCGTTCAAATCCGAGGTCGCAAACCGTCCGCCGTCCAGCGGAACCAGCGGGCGAAGCTCCGGCGGCAGCACAGGGATCACGTCCAGGATCATCCATTCCGGTTTGTTGCCGGATTTGCGGAATGAATCCACGACTTTCAGCCGCTTGGAGAATTTGAGTTTTTTCTGCTGGCTGGTTTCGTTCTTCATCTTGTGACGAAGGTCTTCCGCCAGTTCTTCGATATCAACGCGCTGCAACAGGTGTTTGATCGCTTCTGCGCCCATTCGGCAAACTTCGTCGGTGAATTTGCCGGGGAATTCCTGTTTGAGCTGGCGATACCGGTCGTCCTGCACCATTTCGCGCTCTTTCAGCGGCAGACCGAGTTCGTCAATTTCTTTCTGGTCAGCGATGACGATGTAATTTTCGAAGTAGAGAACTTTTTCCAGTTCGCGCAGCGGAATGTCCAGCAAATGGCCGATGCGGCTGGGAAGGCCTTTGAAAAACCAGACGTGCGAACAGGGGCTGGCCAGTTCAATGTGGCCAAGCCGTTCGCGGCGAACTTTGGCTTGTGTGACTTCCACGCCGCATTTGTCGCAGACCACGCCGCGATGTTTCATGCGTTTGTATTTGCCGCACAAACATTCCCAGTCGGTAACCGGGCCGAAGATGCGCGCGCAAAACAGCCCGTCGCGCTCCGGTTTGAAAGTTCGGTAATTGATGGTTTCGGGCTTGGTTACATGCCCGTGCGACCACGAACGAATCTTTTCCGGCGACGCAAGACTGATGCGAATCGCCTCGAAATCCGGCGTCAATGTTTTTTCACCTGAATATCTAAGCACTGCTTTTCCCTCCATTTGGGTGCGAAGGACTGAGGACTGAGGAAAATCACTCATCACTCAGCACTCAGCACTTGAAACTAGGCTTCCTTCGGTTCTCGCTGTCGCAACTCAACGTCCAGGCACAACGATTGGAGTTCGCGCACCAGCACATTGAATGATTCGGGCAAGCCCGGTTCGAAGTCCGATTCGCCTTTCACGATGGATTCGTAAATCTTCGAGCGGCCAGCTACGTCGTCCGATTTGCAGGTCAACAATTCTTGCAGAATGTGCGCTGCGCCGTAGGCTTCCAGCGCCCACACTTCCATTTCGCCGAATCGCTGACCGCCGAACTGCGCCTT
>JAEUQP010000079.1 GCA_016789645.1 Acidobacteriota bacterium
TGGTTCCCGTCGGCGGTCACAACATCCTGGAACCGGCGCTGTTTGCCAAACCGATCATCGTCGGGCCGTATATGCAGAACTTCCGTGAAATCACCAAAGAGTTTTTGCGACGCGAAGCCGTTATTCAGCTTCAGACGACTGACGCCAACGAACAGGCTCGTGAGCTTTGCCGGACGTTTACCGAACTGCTCGACGATCAGAATCGCGCTCGACGGCTTGGCGAAAACGCACGGCAGGCCATTGAAGACAACCGCGGAGCGACGGCGCGAACCGTTGCCGCAATCGCCAATTTGATCGAACATCCGCCGACACGATAAATCGGAGAACACCCGTTATGGAGACAAGCGAACCTTCTTCGCCGGAAATCACCAAAGAGTTTGCTCACAAGTTATTCCGCGAACTTCACCAGGCAATTCTCCAACACGAAGCGGGCGCGTTGTCCGGCAACGTCGAATCCGTTCACGACATGCGCGTCGGCATTCGCCGGTTGCGGGTGGCGATGAACAACTTTGCGGTTTGTTTCCGCAAAAAAGAGCGACGGCGTTGGCGCGTTCAACTGGAAAATCTGGCCAATGCGCTTGGCGGAGTGCGCGACCTGGACGTCATGACCGAAGAATTGAAAGCCCTGGCGCTGCTTCAACCGGAACCGGGGCGGCGGACGATTTTGGCGTTTGTCCGCCGCTTGCGCGCCCGACGAAGACGCGCATTGCAAAATCTGAAAACCTATCTTGCCAGCGAAGAATACGCAGACTTCAAACACAGCTTTTCCGCCAACCAGAAGCTCTCTCATCCTTCAACCGAAGGAGGCGCACAATGAGCAAACCTCTGAAAGTGAAAGCAATTTCCGAAGACGATCCGATTCAAACGGCTGCGGTCAAAATCCTGCGCACCCGGCTGGACGAGTTTTATTCGCACTGGAACGACCCGCATCAAACTCCGTCGGCGCGGGAACTTCACAATTTGAGAATTTCCGGCAAACGATTGCGTTACAGCGCCGAACAATTACGCGAATTGTTTCCAGATCGGCTGGCGCTGCTGATTGACCTGCTCAAACGCGGGCAGGACTTATTGGGTGAGATTCAGGATTGCGTTACACGGCGTGAAGTGATCCAAACCGAGTTAACCCGATTGCAGAAACAAAAAAGCCCGGACGGCAAAGCTCTAAAAACCCTGCTCGACGCCGACAACCAGCAGCACGACCTGTTGTTCAATCAGTTCAGGGAAATCTGGATGGGATTGTCTGCGCCGAAGTTTCAAGCCGGGTTGAAAGCCATGGTCAACCACGCTCCCGCTGAAAAAAGCACCTGAAACCGGCGCGTCCAATGGTGGCCAAATCAATGATTGACTTGGCCGGAAAGGCTGTGCTACTTACCCCTTAGCTTGCGTGAGGGTCTTTATCAATCTTTACTTGAGTCTTCCCGTTCGGACTCCACGCAAGTTTTTTTGCCGGATTGATGGAATCATCAGTCACCTGAGTTCGTTGTCTTACGCTTAGACCTTTTCGATCTAACCGTCGCTCGCGTTATTTTCCGTTGCCTGTAATTATTGATTCACCAAGCATCCCGGGGAGAAATGTCACGGTGCGAAGCACAATCATTTTTTCAGCCCTTTTCCTGTTAGTCGTTGGAATTGGTTCCGCGAAGGCTCAATCTGACAAGCCGGATTCGAGCCGGACAAGTTCGTCATCCGCCCAGGCATCGCCGCAATCTCCTCCTCAATCGAAACCCGCTGAAACGACCCAACCCAACGTTCAGATTCCACAGGACAAACCGCTGGGTGCAGCAGGCGCTTCGCGCGACAAGCGCAAACCTTCGGCGGAGGATGCCGAATTCATGGTGATTCGGGATCGCTGGCGCATTGGCGTGCCGGAAGACCCGCGCTTTTCCAAAGGCGACATTTTGAATCCGTATCGCCAGAACGTGCTGAAAGGCGATTATCCGATCATCGGCAACAACATCTTCATGAACATCTCGCTGGCCAGCGAGAGCGATTTCACCGTGCGTCGCATTCCCGTGCCGCAAGACGTCAGTTCCGAACGCCCCGGCAGTTTTGAGTTTTTCGGGCGCGGGCGTCAGGAAATCTTCAATCAGAACTTCATCTTCTCGATGGATTTGTTCAAAGGCGATGCTTCGTTCAAACCGGTGGATTGGCGGTTCAAAGTCACGGGCATTGCCAACTTCAATTTGCTGAACGTGCGCGAACGCGGCATTACCAACATTGACGTGCGGCGTGGCACGTTGCGCCGAGATGGATTCAACTCCATCGAAGAGGTCTTTTTTGAATACCGGCTGGGCGACACAACCAAAATCCTGCCCTTCTTGCGCGGCAAAGGCAGCCAGGCAGGCCGCTCGCCAGAATTCGACACGACTTCGGTGCGCGTCGGCATTCAACCATTTACCAGCGATTTTCGCGGCTTCATTTTCAGTGATTCCAACCTGGGCGCGCGTCTGTTCGGCAACTTCAAAAACAACCGCTGGCAATACAATCTGGCGTATTTCCACATGCTGGAAAAAGAAACCAACAGCGGGTTGAACACGATCAATTTTGCCGAAACCGATTTTCGCAATCAGCAGGTGTACATCGCCAACATTTACCGCCAGGACACTTTCGTCAAAGGCTACACGACGCAGTTCAGCTTGCATTACAACGACGACCGGCCAACGACCGAATATGACCAGAACGGGTTTCTGGTTCGTCCTGCGCGCATTGGCCGGGTCACTCCGCACAGAATCCGGTCGGGGTATTTTGGCTGGACGGGCGACGGGCATTTCGGTCGCATGAACATCACGCACGCCGCTTATCAGGTCATTGGCCGCGATACCTTCAATCAAATCGCCAATCGCGCCACGCGCATCAACGCGCAAATGGCCGCTGCCGAACTTTCGATTGATTACGATTACATTCGCTACCGCGTAGGGGCGTTTTACAGTTCGGGCGATTCCAAACCGCTGGACGACACTGGCAGAGGCTTTGACGCGATTTTGGACAACACCAGTTTTGCGGGCGGCAAATTCAGTTTCTGGAATTCACAGGCTTTGCGATTGACGCAAACCGGCGTCGCGCTGGTCGAACCGCGCAGCCTGATTCCCTCGCTTCGCAGCAGCAAAATTCAGGGACAAGCCAACTTCGTCAATCCGGGCTTGACGCTGTACAACGCCGGAATTGACGTGGACGTGACGCCCAAATTGCGCGGCTTTTTGAATTACAACTACCTGCGATTCAATCGCACCGAACCGCTGGAATTGGCGCTGTTTCAACCGGCGATTCGGCATGAGATCGGGCACGACCTGGGCGTCGGTTTCATTTACCGGCCGCTGTTGAACGAAAACATCGTCATTGTCGGCGGCGCTTCGGGCTTACGTCCTGGCGTCGGATTCACAGACATTTTCAGTTCGAATTGCAATGGTTTGCCAAGAGGTTGCGGCGCGGGCGCGCCAACATTGTGGGCGGCATTCGTCACCGTCAAGTTCGTGTATTGAATCTGACGACCGGCGCCTTACCGTGTCCCACGGCGCCCCAAGCCCCCCTCTCCCAACTCAACTTTCACTGGAGAAATTTCAATGTCACCCGAAGCAGCTACCAAAGTCATCAACGAATATTTCGACGCGATCTGCAATCTGAATTGCGAAGCGTGGATTGCCACGTTCGCCACAGATGCTGTCAGTCACGAACCCGGAAATCCGCTGGTCGGGCACGACGCGTTGCGGGCGTTTTTCAACGGAGTCGCCGCCGGATTTGAAACCATCGAAATGCGTCCGGATCAGATTTTCGTCGTTGGTAATGAAGCCGGCGTGAAATGGTCGGCCAGCGGCACGGGCAAAACCGGTCGTACAGCCAGGTTTGAAGGCGTGGATGTGTTCACGTTCAACAACGACGGCAAGATTCAAACGATGAAAGGGTTCTGGGACCCGGCGGCAATGATGGCCCAGTTGATGGGCTGATTCTCTTTTTTTCGTTTTTTCCAAAGACGTTTCCTGACTTCCCCTGCTGGATTTCGCTGCATCCCACAAAGAATTCGTGAGTTGAAGTTATGAACCAAGCCAAGACCATCAAGCGCGTCAAACTTCTGTTTTTGTTGTGCCTCTTCATTACTCTGGCAATCGGAGTTTCGCTGGCCAATCGCGGCACAACCGAAGCCGTGTCCCGCATTGCCATCGGATACAGAGCCAGTGAATCAGAGCAGCAGGCACCGGCGGCTCAACGAGCCAAGAAAATCAACCCGCGAAGCGCCGGATGCATCGTTTGCCATACGGGCACGGAGTCCATGCACGTGGATGGCGACGACGATCTGGATATTGGCTGCGCCGACTGTCACGGTGGCAATCCGGCGGAAACGCAGGACAAGAAAAAGGCTCACGTGCAACCGCGCTTTCCTGAGTTGTGGAAATCCACCGCCAACCCGGAACGGCTGGCGGCGACGTGGTTGAAAGAAAGCGCCGAGTTCGTTCGCTTCATCAATCCCGGAGATTTTCGCGCGGCGGATTTGGCTTGCGGCAAATGCCATGAACGCGAAGTCGCCTGGTCAAAGAAAAACATGATGACGCACGGCGGCATGTTGTGGGGAGCCGCGCTTTACAACAACGGAGCCTATCCGTTGAAAGACCCGCATTTCGGTGAAAGCTACAGCCGCGAGGGTGAACCGCAGGCGATGTTCACCGTGCCCGCGCCGACCGCTGAAGAAACGCTGAAAAAAGGCATTCTGCCGTACCTGATGCCCTTACCGCGCTGGGAAGTCATGCAACCAGGAAACATTCTGCGCGTGTTTGAACGCGGCGGCGAATTGAAAGGGCTGCCTTCAGACATCGGCAGCCCGAATCTGCTGGAATTGCCGGGCAAACCCGAAGTCAAATTGAGCGACCGCGGGCTTGGCACTCGGTTGAGAACCGATCCGGTCTTTTTGGGATTGCAGAAAACACGATTGCTCGATCCGCTGCTTTCGATGCCGGGAACCAATGACAATCCGGGCGATTATCGCCAATCCGGTTGCACCGCCTGTCACGTGGTTTATGCCAACGACCGCGATCCGAAACATTCAGCGCAGTTCGCCAAATTCGGCAATCGCGGCTTTTCGCAAACCGCCGATCCGACAATTCCGAAAAACGAGCCAGGCCATCCGATCAAACATCAGATGGTTTTGGGCGCGCCATCCAGCACCTGCATGACCTGCCACATTCATCCGGGCGGAAACATGCTGACCAGTTATTACGGAATGATCTGGTGGGACAACGAAACCGACGGCAATTTGATGTATCCGCCTCGCCAGCCGAATCTGAGCGCGGAACAAAAGGATGAGGTTCAAAATCGCAATCCCGAAGGTTCGGCTTTGCGCGGGTTGTGGGGGCAGGACAAAAACTTCCTCGCCAACATCTGGACGGATGTGAATCCGAAAGCCAAACGTACGCAGTTTGGCGATTTTCATGGACACGGTTGGGTGTTCCGCAATGTTTACAAAACCGACCGCAAAGGAAACATGCTGTCTTCGCGCGGAACGAAGATCGCGCCGGACGATCCGGAGAAATTCAAAAAAGCCGTTCACATGGAAGACGTGCATCAAAAAGTCGGCATGCAATGCGCCGATTGCCACGTCAGCCAGGATGTTCATGGTAACGGCAACATTTATAACGAACCTCGCGCGGCAGTGCAGATTGATTGCATAGATTGTCACGGCACGATCACGGCTCCGGCCAGCTTGATTGCCACAGGACCGTCGGCGGGCACGGCTCGGTTCAAAGGCAAAATCATCACCGTTCCCAAAGACCTGACGCGCATCAAAACGCGCAACGAACGCGGGCGCACCGTGGCCATGTTCCAGCGCATCACCGCCGAAACCAAACGCACAGTGATCGGTGACGACGGCCAGCCGGAATTGGACAAAGACGGCAAACCGAAAGAACTCACTTTGCGACCGGGCGACGTGGTGCAAAATTCGCTGGTCACACCGGGCAAATGGTGGCGCGTCGTGCAAACGGTGGACACCGTCCAGCAAAACCGCACCATCAAGATCAACAATCAGGACGTGCAATATCGCAGCCGTGATTACAACGATTCGTCCGCGTGGGCCAAGACGGTTCAACGCGACGGCAAAACCTGGGCGGACGCTTCGGTGGCCGAAAACAAACTGGCGCATGCCAACAGCAACATGACCTGTTACGCCTGCCACACGTCGTGGACGACCAGTTGTTTCGGCTGCCATTTGCCGATGACGGCCAACAAACAAAAGCCGATGTTGCACAACGAAGGCACGGACAATCTGCGCAATTACACGCAATACAATTTCCAGACCTTGCGCGACGACATTTACATGCTCGGCAAAGACGGAACCGTCACCGGCCATCGAGTCGCGCCGACGCGTTCAACTTGCGCCGTGCTCGTCGGTTCGCAAAACCAGAACCGCGAATGGCTGTATTCGCAACAGCAAACCGTTTCCTCCGAAGGTTACAGCGGCCACGCTTTCAGCAGCTTTGTGCCACACACGGTCAGCACTTCGGAAACAAAGGTCTGCACTGATTGCCACGTTTCCAAAGCCAACGACAACAACGCGATCATGGCGCAGTTGCTGATGCAGGGAACGAACTTCGTCAACTTCATCGGGCGATTTGCCTGGGTGGCGGCGGGCAAACATGGCATTCATGCGATTGCCGTTACCGAACGCGATGAACCTCAGGCGGTCATCGGTTCCAGTTTGCACAGCCTGGCTTACCCGGATGAATACGAAAAACACGTCAAACGCGGCAGCGTGCTGAAAGAAGCGTACGAACACACCGCACCCGAAGCCTTGAGCATTCAGGTGCGCGGCGAATACGCTTACGTCGCCAACGGCCCCGGCGGGTTGCGCGTGTATGACATCGCCAACATTGACAACAAAGGTTTCAGCGAACGCATCACCACCGCGCCGGTTTCGCCGTTCGGACAGCGGTTTTACGTCAAGACGAAATACGCCACCGGCGTCGCTTCGCCTTCGACGCTAGCGGTGGATCCGACGCGCAAACATCGCCCCGAAAATCAGGAAGCCGAAAACCGCGACGACAAACAACCGATCCATCCGATCTTTGCATTCCTGTACGTCAGCGATAAATCTGAAGGTCTGGTCGTTGTCGGCGATAAGAAAACCGGCGTGGCCACATTGCTCGATGGCAATCCGTCAAACAACTTCCTGAAACGCGCGCTGGCCTTCAATCCGAACGGCGCGCTCAACGGAGCGTCGAATATCACGATTGCTGGCGTGTATGCCTACATCACTTGCGACAAAGGGCTGGCGGTTGTGAATTTGAACAATCCGCTGGAACCGCGTCTGGTTGCTGAAATCGCCGGAATTCGCAATCCGAAAGGTGTGCAAATTCAGTTTCGTTACGCCTTCGTCACTGACGAAGAAGGCTTGAAGGTGGTGGACATCACCAATCCTGAACAGCCGCGCTTGGTCGAAACGGCGACGGTCAAAATCGAAGACGCCCACAATCTGTATCTGGCTCGGACGTACGCGTACGTCGCAGCAGGCAAAAATGGCCTGGCCATCGTGGACATTGAAAAACCGGACAAGCCAAAACTTGATCAGATGTTCAACGGCGACGGCAAAATCAACGACGCGCACGACGTGAAGTTGGGAATGACAGCCAATTCGCTGTTCGCCTATGTTGCCGACGGCAAAAATGGCTTGCAGGTGGTGCAGATGATGTCGCCGGAAGAGAACGCGAACATTTACGGTTTCTCTCCAAAACCAACGCCGAAATGGATTGCGACGTTTCCACTCAAAGGAGAGGCGCTGGCCATTTCCAAAGGCATTGACCGCGACCGCGCCGTTGACGAATCGGGCAACCAGATTTCGGTCTTCAATCGCCGAGGCGCGCGGCCTTTCAATCTGGAAGAAATGCGGCGAATGTACATCCGCGACGGTCA
>JAEUQP010000081.1 GCA_016789645.1 Acidobacteriota bacterium
ACCAATTCAGCCGGGTTGTTCGGCCTGGACACGATTGCCATGCCTTCGTTCGGCTTCATTTACGGGTTGACGGATCGCATTCAGATTGGCGCGTATCGGTCGCCGACCGATCTTGGTCGCCCGATTCAGCTTCACGTCGGAGCCAGTCTGTTCAACGAACTGAAGGGCGATCCGATTTCGTTGCAGGCGCGCGTAGCGCTGGAAGGCCGCGACAATTTCAAACGAAATTTCACGACCAGCTTTGAAGCGACCGTGGCGCGCAGCATCACTCGCCACGCGCAGGTGTATTTCGTTCCGACGATTTCGGTCGGAGACCGGCCAATCGGATACGGTGTGAAGCAAAATTTGCCTGGTGAAACCGCCGTTGCATTGGGAGCCGGTCTGGCGGTCAACATTCGGCCCACGGTGGCGCTGATGACTGAAGCGAACATGCGCGTCAATGAAGCGTCGCGATATGTCACGGAATTTACCGGCATTCATCGTCCGGTGTTCGGGTTTGCAATTCAAAAGGTCAGCGAATCGCGTCGCCATTCCTTCACGTTGAGTTTTACGAATGGACACGGAACCACATTTTCGCAACGTTCCATGACTCGTGGAGCAATTGGAGCGGATGATGGCTGGAACGGGCTGACGATCGGCTTCAATTTATCGCGCCGATTGTTCTAACTGGGCGGCCAAAAAATTCAGACCGGATTTCCACGATGATGCAGGATTTTCTCGATGGTGTATCGAAATCCTGTAATGTCGTGTGAATCCGGTCTGGTTTTGTTCAGGGCTTGGTGATTGATTCGTCGTCCATCGTGGACATTTGCTGATTGGTTCGTCGTGGATTGTAGACAGGTAGAATTACGCGGCAAGTTCCAATCCTGACTGAGCCGATGCCTCGAATTTGTCTGGAATCAAGTCGCCGGTGAAGATTTCGACGCCAGCTTTGATCAAACAAATCACTGGCAACAAATCCAGCACCACTGCCAAACTCCCTAAAAAGTAACCTTTACGTCGCAAAACCGCAGGCGCAGCGGCGACGACGAAGACATATCCGACAATGGGCGATACTTTCAACACCCTCCACAAAATTGCTCCTATTCTCTCCATTGAACTTACTCCTTGAACTGAATTGGTTTGTTATTGTCTTGCTCAGGGGGGGAGGCATCGGACGCCAACAGGTTTTGCAAGCTCAATGCCAGAAAAAGCCAGGAAGCAAAAAACTCGGGGGAGGTTACCCATTCCGATGTTATGACCACCTTAAATCTTCAACGCCCGTGCTCGCTTCATTCTCAGATGATGGCGGAGGCTGTATACTGCGCGACTTGTTAGAGCGGTTAAATTTAACGACTGAGTGTTTGAAATGAACCACCAACGTCCCTTCAGGAGAAAAACACAGTTATGAGATTGTTGCCCAAAGAGGAAAAGTATTTCGATATGTTCAACAATCTGGCGTCGCAAATGAACGAAAGCGCCCGATTGCTGAATTCGTTGTTTGCGGATTTCGACAACCGCGCCAGTTATGCCGAACAGATCAAAGCTGTTGAACACAAGTGCGACGAAATTACTCACGACATTGTCAAAAAGCTCAATCAGACCTTTATCACACCGATTGACCGCGAAGACATTCACGCGCTAGCCAGCGGACTAGACGATATTGTTGACGCCGTTGAATACACCGCCAAGCGCATCATCCTGTACCACGTCACCCAATCCACCGAACACGCCCGCAAGATGACGGATGTGATGGTTCGCATCACCGGCAACCTGAAAAGTGCCGTTGCCGCGCTAGGCAATAACGGCGAACAGGTACTGAAAGATTGCGTTGTCATCCATACGCTGGAAAACGAAGGTGACGGATACCACCACGAGGCCGTCGAAAAACTCTTTGCCGAAGAGCAAGACCCGATCAACATCATCAAGATGAAAGAGATTTACGAGAAGATGGAACGGATGATTGACAAGTGTGAAGACGTCGCCAACGTCCTGGAAGCGATCGTGCTGAAAAACGCTTAACCTGTGCTGGCGGAACGGTTCACCCGATCTGACGCAAACACGCGCCCGCCAATTCTCACAAACAGAGGTGTGTATGGACGGTACTTTTGTGCTTGTCGCTTTTATCGTTGTCCTGGCTCTTGCTTTTGATTACACCAACGGATTTCACGACGCTGCCAATTCCATCGCCACAGTGGTTTCGACCCGTGTGCTGACGCCGGGAGTGGCGGTGATCTTTGCCG
Source organism: Acidobacteriota bacterium (assembly GCA_016789645.1). Taxonomy (GTDB): domain Bacteria; phylum Acidobacteriota; class Blastocatellia; order RBC074; family RBC074; genus RBC074. The sequence continues at coordinate 2,223 of JAEUQP010000081.1, forward strand.
CCTTTTTCAATTTCATTGCCTTCTTTTTCGGAACGCACGCGGTCGCCAAAACCGTTTACAGCGGTTTGGTTGATCCGAAGATGGTCAATGAATGGGTGGTGCTGGCTGGATTAGTTGGCGCAATTTCGTGGAATTTGATTACCTGGTATCTGGGATTGCCGACCAGTTCTTCGCACGCGTTGATCGGCGGATATGCCGGAGCGGCCATTGCCAAATCCGGGTTTCAATCCTTGCTTTTTGACGCCCATTGGCCGAAAGGCTGGTGGGGAACTTTGTCGTTCATTGTCATTTCTCCGACCGTCGGATTGTTTGCGGGATTGTTCTTGATGGTGGGAGTGTTTTGGCTTTGTCGCAGTTTTGCGCCTTCGCGCGTGGACAAATTTTTCCGCGTCATGCAGTTGGTGTCGTCTTCGCTGTTTAGCTTTTCACACGGAACCAACGACGCGCAAAAAACCATGGGTATCATCATGGCCGCGCTGGTGACAGGCGGATACGTTGATCCAAAAGCCGACATTCCTTATTGGGTAGGCTTGGCGGCGTTTGTGGCCATCGGGTTGGGAACGATGTCCGGCGGCTGGCGCATCGTCAAAACAATGGGGTCGAAAATCACCAAACTAAAACCAGTTGGGGGATTCTGCGCCGAAACCGGAGGCGCCGGAGCTGTATTGCTGGCGTCGAGTCTTGGCATTCCGGTTTCGACGACTCATACGATCACGGGAGCAATCGTTGGCGTAGGCGCTGCTCAGCGATTATCTGCAGTTCGTTGGGGAGTCGCAGGCAGAATCGTTTGGGCGTGGCTCATCACCATTCCGGCAGCCGCGGGAATTGCCGCGCTGATGTACGGAGCGATCTCGCTGTTCAGATAATCACCCTGCAAATTCGTAAGCCGGCAGTCCTCGCACGCCCGGTTTGCACCGAAAGATGCCGCCCGCCAGAGGCTGTTTAGCCAGTTCTTCGGCGGGCATTCTTGTGCTCGCGGTGGTGATGTACAGCTCATCCAGATTCGCTCCGCCGAACACGCACGAAGTCGGACGCGCCACCGGCAGCCGAATTTCGTCAATGATTTCGCCGCGTTCGGGGTTCACGCGAATGACTCGCCAACCATCCCACAACGCCACCCACAACATGCCTTCTTCATCAATGGTCATTCCGTCGGGCGATCCGCCGTCTTCGGGAAGCTCCAGCACCAGCCGTTCGTTGGAGAGTTCGCCGCTTCGCGCGTCAAAATCAAAGGCGACGATTTCGCTGGTTGGCGAATCAATGTAATACATCGTCTTGTCGTCCAGACTCCAGGCCAGTCCGTTGGAAATCCACACGTCGTCAAGTTTGCGATTGACCGTCAGGTCGGCATCCAGACGATATAAATAACCCGCCGGTTCATCGTGTTGAACGCGCGTCGTGCCCGCCCATAACCGTCCGCGAGAATCACATTTGCCATCATTGAACCGGTTGTTTGGCAAATGAGCTTCAGGATCAACCAACGGCGTCAGCTTTTCGGTTTCCAGGTCGAGACTGTAAAACCCATGCTGCAAAGCCAGCACCACGCCACCCGATTTTCGACCAACGCAGCAACCAACCATCTGACCAACATCAATTTTTCGGTCGTGCCCGGTTGCCGGATCGAACACGTGAAACGCATTGCCTTCGATGTCCACCCAGTACAGTTGTTGCGTTCGCGCGTTCCACCACGGCCCTTCGCCAAGCAGGACTTTGGCGTCGAGCACCAGTTCAGCTTCAATCATGTTTCGTTCCTTTAGTTTGTTGAATGAGTTTGGCGCTGACTACGCGCCCAAGTGAAGCCAAGTTATACCTTGTCGGATAGAAAATGCGCCAACGGAATTTGCTTGCCGCCAAGCTTTCGCAGACAATGCGCCAGACTTTTTCACTCTATTCCGAAGCACGACAACGATGAGACAGGCTGAAGTAGACAGGATTTAAGATTGAACAGGATTGGTTTCGCAAGAACCTTTCATGAATCTTCATCTTGTTGAATCCTGCAAATCCTGTCTAAACGTTTTGTGTGTTGAAGGAGATTTTATGACTATCGTGAGTCGTTTGATTGGGGCAACTCTGTTGATTGGTGCGTTGCTGGCCACCGGTTGCACAACGCGCGATCTGGAAGCCGAAGCCGCAGGCAAAACCAAAGTCGGAATCATTTATGACATTGGCGGGAAAGACGACCGTTCGTTTAATGCTGCGGCGTATGTCGGCGCGTTGCGTGCATTGAAGGAAAACATGCCGATGGTGTACCGGGACGTCGAACCTGGCGATCCGACTTCGATTGAACCGGCACAGCGAGCGTTTGCGCAATACGGTTATAACCTGATTATCGGCGTCGGTTTTGCGCAAGGCGAAATTCTGGCCCACGTCGCCAAGGATTATCCCAATCTGCATTTCGTGCTGATTGATTCCGTCGCGGAATCGCCCAACGTCGCCAGCCTGATTTTCAAAGAACACGAAGGTTCATTCCTGGTTGGAATGATCGCCGCTTCAGTCAACAAAACCGGCAAGCTGGGGTTTGTCGGCGGAATGGACATTCCGCTGATTCACAAATTCGCCACTGGTTACGAAGAAGGCGCGAAGTATGTCAATCCGAACATTGTCGTGCTGAAAAATTACGTTGGCATCACAGACGCCGCCTGGAACAATCCGGGCAAAGGCCGCGAACTCGCCAATTCGCAATACGAACAAGGCGCGGACATCATTTTTCAAGCAGCGGGCAATTCCGGCCTCGGCGTGTTTGACGCGGCGGAAAGCTACAAGAAATTCGCCATCGGCGTGGATTCCAATCAAAACTGGGTCAAACCCGGATTCATTCTGACCAGCATGATGAAGCGCATAGACAACGCAGTTTATTCCGTCATCAAGGACGAAACCGAAGGCAAGTTCAAAGGCGGCGTTCATGTCTATGGCCTGGAAAATCAGGGCGTGGATTATGCGTTGGACGAATACAACAAGGCGCTGATTCCGCAGGAAGTAATCGAAAAAGTCGAACAAGCCAAAAAAGACATCATCGCTGGCAAGATCAAAGTCACCGACGCAATGGCGAAATAACGCGACAGGGAAACGGATGAACATTATCGAAATGCGCGGCATCACCAAACGCTTCGGCGCGGTGGTGGCCAACAAAGGCATCAATCTGAACATTCCCGTAAACACGATTCACGCCATCGTTGGCGAAAACGGAGCGGGCAAATCCACCATCATGAAAATCCTGTACGGCTTTTACACCGCCGACGAAGGAGAGATTTTCATTGACGGCCAGCCGCATCAGATTCGCAATCCGCATGACGCCATCGCCTTGGGCTTAGGCATGGTGCATCAACATTTCATGCTCGTGCCGCCGATGACCGTACTGGAAAACATCGTGCTCGGAGCCGAACCGGGCAATGCCGTGAAGATTGACTTCAAACAGGCCGAAGCGCAGATCACCAAACTGTCACGCGATTTCGGATTCGACATTGATCCGAACAAGCGGGTCGAACAGTTGTCAGTTGGCCAGCAGCAGCGCGTGGAAGTATTGAAGGCGCTCTATCGAGGCGCGCGAATTTTGATTCTGGACGAACCGACGGCGGTGCTGACGCCGCAGGAAGTCGAAGAGTTTTTCAAAATTCTTCGTTCGATGCGCGAACAGGGAAAGACGATCATCATCATCACGCACAAGCTCAACGAAGTGCTGGCGCTGTCGGACAATGTGACCGTGATGCGCGATGGGCAGGTCGTTGGAGAAACTCCGACCGCGAAAACGACCGCGCCGGATTTGGCTCGGATGATGGTCGGGCGCGACGTGCTGTTGAGGGTTGAAAAGCCTGAAGCCAAACCGAAAGACGTTGTTTTGAAAGTGGAGAATCTTTCTACCGGGTCGAAGCTGAAAGACGTTTCGTTTGAAGTCCGCGCGGGCGAAATCGTCGGCATCGCCGGAGTCGAAGGAAACGGCCAGACTGAATTGATCGAAGTGCTGGCTGGATTGCGACACTCGACCAGTAGTAGCCTTATGATCGTAGGCAAAGATGTCAATCGACTTGAGCGATTTTTTGGATCAAGCCCGGCAGGCCTGTGGCTTCGACGGCTGTTGTTGGAGCTTAACACAATCTATCCTGTAATACCTCAACGTTTGCTGCACTGGCTATTTCGTCCGGTTTCGGCCCGATTCATCAAAGAACTTGGCGTCGCTCACATTCCCGAAGACCGCCATCGGCGTGGATTGCTGCTGGAATTCAATCTGGCCGACAACACGATTCTGGGCACGCAATACCGCAAACCGCCAGTGACGACGATGGGTTTGCTGGATGAAAAAGCCGTCTTCGCCAAATGCAGTCGGCTGATCCGTGATTTCGATGTGCGTCCGCCGAATGCCGCCTTGCCCGCGCGCGCGCTTTCAGGCGGCAACCAGCAGAAACTCATCATCGGGCGCGAATTCGATATTCGTCCCAAATTGTTGTTGGTGTCGCAGCCGACGCGCGGCGTGGACATCGGAGCCATCGAATTCATTCACCGCAAATTGGTGGAGTTGCGCGATTCCGGCGCGGCAATTTTGTTGGTATCGGCAGAGCTGGAAGAAGTGATGTCACTCGCTGACCGATTGCTGGTGATGTATCAAGGCCGAATTGTCGGCGAAGTTGAGCCGCAAAACGCTCAGCAACAGGAAATAGGTTTGTTGATGACTGGCGGAAAAAAGTGATGCAATTTTCCACATTTCTACATATCTCAAGGTTTCTATCTGATGTAAAAACGGCTGCTATAACGGGTACTAGAATTAAATCGCCGCTGAGAATAAAAAGGCATTACACCACCACCAGAAACCTCTGCTGCTATTTGATACTCTCCCGTAGAAATATCAATTTCATTGGTTTGCCCATTTAGAATTGTGACAGTTCTTGTAATTGGTCCTGACAGATAAACTGTTAGAATTCGTCCCGTTGCATTATTTATTGTCCATTTCCCCCCTCCGATACCGCTATCAAATACACTTGTTGGAGTAGGAATATCTTGGTGTGGTGCATTGCGAATACGATTTATTGCAGACAGAGTATTGTCTTGATTGCTCGTCTCCGGTCTCCGGTCAGTAGCCATCGGATTAAGAGAAATGGCCATAGGTGATCGACAAGATTGCGGCAGTGAGCTTGTTGAAGCCATTTCACCTGATATCACATTAGTGAGGCGTTCAATAACAATAACTAAAGCCTTTCCTGCTTCGTCGAAGCATCCTGCCGCCGCCAGTTTCTCAGCTTCAGCCGCAGCATCTGCTGCAAAAGCGACTTTCAATGACTGAACCTGTAACCGTGGATTGTTTTGAAAACTGCGCGTCAGATTGTCCAGGCCGACTTTCAGATTGCGAACGCTGCCCACCAGCGCTTCTTTGCTTTCCCGGTTTTTGGTCGCGGCTGCCGGAGTCATTTTTCCTTCGCGGGCTTGTTCGTCTGCGACTTCAAAGCCGTTGATGATTTTGCCGTAAATATAAATGAACTTGGAAAAGTTCTTGATTTGCTCGGCGATTTGACCAGCCTCGACCTTCAGATCGGGTGTTGGCGTTGGTTTCGGAGCGGCAGGTGCTCGGCGCACGGGTTTCTTTTGCGCAAGGGACGCCAGCGGAAAAACG
>JAEUQP010000122.1 GCA_016789645.1 Acidobacteriota bacterium
ACAATGTACACCGGCGAGTTGGCCATTTCGGCGATGGCAATGGCGCGATGCACGCCTTCGGCTTCAGCTTTGGTCGGGCGCGTCAGCGCGTGATATTTCGGCGCGGTGTGCCCGGCGGCCAGCGCGCGTTTGACCAGCACATCAATGACGACGCCGTTTTCGGCGTGCATGCAAATCAATCCGCCGTGTTCGCCCGCCGCCGTCATCGCCTTGAAGATCGTGCCGTCATCCACCAGAAACACGCCCGGATACGCCATAAACAACTTAAAGCTGCTGACGCCCTGATCCATCATCGCTTTCAATTCCGGCAACCGTTCATCCGGCAGATCGGTGCAGATCATGTGGAAGCCGTAATCAGCCACGGCTTTGCCTTCGGCTTTGGCAAACCACACGTCCAGCGCCTGGTTCAGCGACTGTCCTTTGTACTGCACGGCGAAATCAATGATCGTCGTCGTCCCGCCAAAGGCCGCCGCGCGCGTGCCTGTTTCAAAATCGTCGGACGACGAAGTTCCGCCAAACGGCAAATCCATGTGCGTGTGCGGATCAATGCCGCCGGGAATAACCAGCTTGCCCGTGGCATCAATCGTTTTATCCACCTGGCCGACAACGGCGGAAAGGTCTTTGCCAATCATGGCGACGGTTTCGCCGTCAATCAGAAGGTCGGCGATGTAAGAGTCTACGGCGGTGACGATGTGGCCGTTTTTGATCAGGGTTCGCATGTTCACTTCTCCTTTGGCAAGTCGCCGAATTGTTCGCGGTAACGCGCCAGCGTGGCTTCGAGTTCAGAAACTCGTTCCTGGGCTTCCTGAGGCGTGGGCAATACCTGATTGGAATTTGGATCGAATAACCGAAGCGTTTCGCCAGTGTTTACCAGTTCCAGCCCAAGCACTTCGCTTTTTGCGCGCCCGTCTTTGATTTCCAGTTCAACATACTTTCCATTTTCCAGCCGGTATCCGACCAGTGGATCATCCAGATAATCGTATTCGGGATCGAAGATGAAGTATTCCTGCACCCCCAGTTCTTCGTAGAGCCGCCATTTGGTCTGCAAATCCTCTTTCCAGGTTTTGCGCGAAGTCAGTTCAATAATGATTTGTGGAGCGACACCTTCTTCCCAGAGCTTGTAAATTCGCCGCTCACCTTTCGGCACTCCTCGTACGACAAACACGTCCGGCGCGAAGCATTTGGCTGGATTTCCCTCGACGTAATAAACCAACAGATTACCGGAGGCATAGACATCAGGTTCATTCTGAAAATGAGTTTCCAGAGTAAATACGAGGGTTGTCAGCAATCTTCGGTGAATATCAGTTTCGGCCATAGGTTTCCCATCACTTTCCGGATAAAGCGGCACCGCTGTGGCTTTGGTCTGAGCTTTCGTTTGATGAGCGAACATAAGTGTTTCTCCGTTTGGTTAAATCGTCGCCAAGGCTTCATCCAGAGCCGTCACCATTTCGTCCATGTCGTCTTTCGTCGCAATCAGCGGCGGACCGATGCGGATGCAGTTGCCGTACAATCCGCCTTTGCCAATCAGCACGCCGCGCTTTTTGGTTTCCTCGAACACTTTCAGCACAGCCGCCGAGTTCGGCTCTTTGGTTTTGCGGTCTTTGACCAGTTCCAGCGCCTGCATCAACCCGAGTCCGCGGACGTCGCCGATGATTTCGTATTTTTCCATCAAGCCCATCAATTTTTCGCGCAGGTGATCGCCGACGACTTTGGCGCTGTGGATGAGGTTTTCGGTTTCGATGACTTCGATGGTGGTCAACGCGGCGCGCGTCGAAACAGGGTTTCCGCCAAAGGTTGAAAAGGTCAGTGTAGGCACAGCGGCGGCGACTTCGGGCGTGGCAATTGTCCAACCAATCGGGAATCCCGCAGCCATGCCCTTGGCCGAAGTGATGAGATCCGGTTCCACATCCCAATGTTCGATGCCGAACCATTTGTCGCCCGTGCGGCCCCAACCCGTTTGGACTTCGTCGGTGATGAAGACGCCGCCGTATTGGCGAACGATGGCGACGGCTTCTTTGAAATACTCCTTCGGCGGAGTGATGTATCCGCCGACGCCCAAAATGGGTTCGGCCATAAACGCCGCGATGTTGCCCGAAGTGGCCGTTTCAATCAGTTCTTTCAGGTCTTTGGCGCAGGCCAGATCGCATTCCGGATACGTCAGTTTGAACGGGCAGCGGTAACAGTACGGCGCGGGCGCGTGGTAATAGCCTGCGACTTGCGTG
>JAEUQP010000128.1 GCA_016789645.1 Acidobacteriota bacterium
TGAAGAAAATTTGAGAACGATTTCAACCCGGTTTCAATACAAGTTACTCCATCCGTTGGTACGTTCTGATCGTACCAACACCACGGAACTTCAATTCCGAAATTTTCTGGAGGGAGAATGTTATGAGGACTTTCAAAAGCACTTTGAACCGTTGTTTGCTTTTGCTGACGGCGTTAAGCCTGACCGCTTTGTCGGCGCTCGCTCAACACGAACACCATACATCCTCGTTGGAGCCTGCAAAACTTTTGCCTGGTTTGAGCAATTTGAATCATCCGGTGACGACCAAAAACGTTGAAGCGCAGAAGTTTTTCAATCAAGGGTTGGCATTGATTTACGGCTTCAATCACGAAGAAGCCAAACGCTCGTTTGAACGCGCGGCGCAACTCGATCCGAAACTGGCAATGGCTTATTGGGGAATCGCCCTGGCCGTTGGGCCAAATTACAACGAAGCGCAAATTGATCCTTCGCGATTGCTGGCGGCGGATATGGCGCTGGAAAAAGCCAAAGACTTGGCGGCGGGCGCTTCGGAAAAAGAGCGCGGCTACATCGAAGCGCTGGCCAAACGCTTTCAACTCAAAACTGATCTGAAAAAGTGCGCCGTGGATTACAAAGATGCGATGGGCGTATTGCACAAAAAATATCCCGACGATGTGGATGCGGCTGTGTTGTACGCCGACAGTCTGATGAACCTGACTCCGTGGCAATTGTGGGATAAAAATGGCAAACCGACGGAATTTACGTTGGAAGTCGTGGCAACGTTGGAAGACGCGCTGAAACGTCAGCCGGATCACATTGGAGCGAACCATCTGTACATTCACGCGGTCGAAGCATCGAAAAATCCCGGACGAGCATTGCCGAGCGCAAGTAAACTGGGCAATCTAGCTCCGGCGGCGGGGCATCTGGTTCACATGCCTTCGCACATTTACATTCGCACTGGCGATTATGCCGCTGCCGCGAAAGCCAACGAAGATGCCGCCAAGGTTGATCTGGAATACATCAAACGCACGGGCGTGACCGGCATGTATCCGGCGATGTATTACAGTCACAACCTGCATTTTCTGGTCGAGTCGTATAATCGCGCGGGCAATTACGCAAAAGCGGTCGAATCGGCGGCGCGGTTGGCCGACAACGTTCGCGGCCATATCAAAGACATGCCGATGTTGGAAGGGTTTTTGCCGAGCGTGAGTTTTGTGCAGTTGCGATTCAATCGCTGGGATGAAATTCTGAAGTCGGCGGAACCTTCGGCGGAGATGCCGATCACGCACGCTTTGTGGCATTATGCTCGCGGCGTGGCACTGGCAGGGAAAGGCCGAATTGCCGAAGCCGAACAAAGTCGTGCGAAGTTGGTTGAATTGGCTAAATCCATGCCGGGTGAAACGCCCTTCGGGCTCAACACAGCGGCTAGCGTATTGAAAATTGCCGAACCTGCGCTGGACGCGCGAATTGCGGCGGCCAAAGGAAATTACAAATTGGCTGTCGAGCATTGGCGCAAAGCCGTTGCGGCTCACGACGATTTGAATTACGACGAACCGCCCGGATGGTATTACCCTACGCGCGAATCGTTGGGCGCGGCGTTGTTGCTGGCTGGCAATGCCGCCGAAGCCGAAAAAGTCTTCCGCAAGGATTTGGAAGACAATCCCCACAATGGCCGGTCCCTTTTCGGGTTGGCCGAGAGTCTCAAAAAACAAGGCAAAAAACAGGATGCTCAAAAAGTCTGGCAGGAATTTGAAGCAGCCTGGAAACAGGCAGACTCGAAACTGGAGATCGAAGATTTGTAAACACGATTGTGTCAGTCGCGGGATGGCAGGTGAAAATCTTGAAGTCCCGCGACTGGCTGTTTTCAATGGAAGGAGAAACCGAATGCGAAAACCAGAGATACTTTCAACAATTGCCGTTGTGATTTTCGCATCGCTGGCCGGTTGGTCGGCGATGGCGCAAACCCGGCAAGCTCCGCCACCGAAAGCGCCTCCAACCAATCAATCTTCTCCTCCAGCCCAAGCTGCTCCCGTCGTTCCCGCCAAACAAATCAAACGCGACGAAGTGTTTTTCGCCATCGAGCGAGTGGTCAGCTCGAAAAACAACGACGCAGGCGTCAGCGGAATCACTGCAGAACTCGACGGCGTGATCGAAATCACTGGGATTACGTATCGCACGGACGGAAAAGCCGAAGTCACGATCAAAGAACGCACGCCGTCCAGCGCCGCGTTTACCAACAAATCTACCCAGTTAGTGTTTGTTCCGCCTGTGACTGGCGATAAATGGACCTGGGCGGAGTTCAAAGATGGCGCCAGATTTTATGCTGCTGACCGATTGTTTCCGTTTGCCCAAACCGAATTGAATCGGCGCAAACAGGCAACGACCAATAGTTGGAATACATTTTTGGGTGCAGTCGCCAAACAAGGCGAGGCCGCCAGCAAGGTGCTCGATACGGCAAAAGCTCTGCTCAAAGCCGAACCGCCACAAGTTCAGCCAATTCTGGCCTCACGAAAAGCTCTGGCCGAAGCGACCAAAGAAAACAAATACGATGACATCATTGCGGCTTACAACGATCTTTCCGGTCAGACCGAGTCGGTTTTGTCACTGGGCGACACCTATACCGACTTGAAAGCCAATGATGCGTACTTGCGATTGATAGATGAATTCAAAAATTCCGTGAATGTGACGAACGCGGCTCGAAAAAATTACGTACAGTCGGTGGATGCTTACAACGAATTGCTGGTGCGCCTGCCGTTTGCGCTGGTTGCATACGGGCTTCAGTACACGAAAATCGAAGCGAAGGTGACAGCGGAATAATTTGCGGGAAACCACTGGAGGACAAATGAGCGAAAATCCAAATGATCAGAATCAACAATTGACACCGCCACCAACGGTAACCAGTCGCGCTGGCGAAACCATCGAAGATATTGCTTCGACGTTGCGCGATTTGTTTAACCGCGTACCGGAAACAGTCAATAAAGCCGTCGAACGCGCCATGAATGTTCGCGATACGACCGTGCTTGTCCGATTAAGTGAAAGCTCGTCGGATGCAATTGACACTCTGGTGTCGGCGGGAATTTTCAAGAGCCGGGCCGATGCGGCCGCATTTTTGATTGATGAAGGAATCAAAGCACAAAATGCTCTGTTTCAGCGCATTCAAGACAAGCTCAGCGAAATCGAAAAGCTGCGCGACGAACTGCGGCACAGCGTGTCCCAATAAACTTTCAACAGACGAAAAAGACCATCCGAAGATGTCCAATGACGACTTCGGATGGTTTTTTTCGTTTGAGACCGGAGATCTGCTGGAAAAATTTCTCAGTCTGCCCACGAAAATTAACAAAAATGTTGTCGGCAACCGGAACGCCTCTTGACAACCTCAAGCTCGATCCCTATATTCCCACCCTTTGCGAAGCCATGTCTTCGCAAAGTAGGCAGTGCTAGCGGGTCTCCAAGTGCAGAGGCGCTGCCGGATTCAGCGGGAAAGACAATTCATATAAGTCACCTTCTAGAATCTTTCATCGAGAACGTATTGTGGCGTAACAGCTCTTCCTGGAATTCACTTCGGAAAGGCTTTCTAAAACGTCGTCGCTTCTGAGAGAGCGATAGTCATCTTGAAAATGACGCCACAGAAAAACTCGGCGGTTTGGGACGCCATTATCTGCACGCTTTCGCAAGACATCCCAAAAAATCATTTTCGTGCCTAGCACAATAGACTCCCTGAATGGGAATGCTCTCTCGAAGAGGGTGCGGCCCTTTGCGGCCTAGCAACTGATTCAAGATTGAGTACTTGAGTAACGAATTATGCCTACGATTAGTCAATTAGTTCGAAAAGGCCGTAAGCAGGTCAAATACAAAACTTCCAGTCCCGCGTTGCAGTCCTGTCCGCAACGTCGCGGTGTGTGTGTTCAGGTGAAGACCCAGACGCCCAAGAAGCCCAATTCGGCTCTGCGAAAAATCGCTCGCGTCCGTTTGACGAACACCGTTGAAGTGACTTCCTACATTCCAGGAATTGGCCACAACCTGCAGGAGCACTCCATTGTGCTGGTGCGTGGAGGTCGTGTGAAGGATTTGCCCGGCGTTCGTTATCACATCGTTCGTGGCACGCTCGATTCCGCTGGCGTGGCGAATCGCAAACAAGGCCGCTCCAAATATGGTGCGAAGCGTCCGAAGGAAGGTGCTGCTGCGCCTGCCAAGGGTAAGAAGTAAGATCGGCTTCGTTTCTCCGCTGAGAGAAAGAAGCTTTCAGGTGACTGAATATGCCAAGAAGAAGAGAAGTTCCGAAGCGCGAAGTTTTGCCCGATCCGATTTATAACAGCACGCTTGTCGCCAAGTTCATCAATGTCATGATGCTGGACGGCAAAAAAGCTGTGGCTGAAGGCATTCTGTACAGCGCGCTCGACAAGATCAAAGACAAGTCTCAGGAAGACCCGCTGAAGGTGTTCAAAAAAGCGATTGAAAATCTTCAGCCCAAAGTGGAAGTGAAATCCAAACGCGTCGGCGGCGCCAACTATCAGGTTCCCGTCGAAGTCAGTGCCAGCCGCCGCACGGCATTGGCGATGCGCTGGCTGGTTGGATATGCGCGTGATCGCGGCGAAAAGACGATGGTGGATCGTCTGGCGGCTGAAATCCTGGATGCTGCCTCCGCTAAAGGCAATGCGGTCAAGAAACGCGAAGACGTTCACCGTATGGCGGAAGCCAACAAGGCGTTTGCGCATTATCGCTGGTAAGAGCAAGCAACTGGCTGTCAGCAGGAGAAGGATTCGAGTCAGACAGATTTAGAGACACAGAGCTGGGATGACCAGTCGCACAGGTTCTGACTTTTAGCATTAGAGTTTCAGGTTTTTATGGCAAGACAAGCACCGTTAAATCGGTTCCGCAACATTGGGATCATGGCGCACATTGACGCCGGCAAGACGACGACGACAGAGCGCATCCTGTTCTACACGGGTGTGTCTTACAAGATCGGCGAAGTCCACGAAGGCACTGCCACCATGGATTGGATGGAGCAGGAGCAGGAACGCGGAATCACGATCACTTCCGCCGCCACGACGTGTTTCTGGAAGCGCAATGGCGACGAATATCGAATCAACATCATTGATACGCCCGGACACGTGGATTTCACCATCGAAGTCGAGCGCAGCTTGCGCGTGCTCGACGGCGCGGTGGCTGTGTTTGATGCTGTGGCTGGTGTGCAGCCGCAATCCGAAACCGTCTGGCGTCAAGCCGACAAATACAATGTTCCGCGCATTGCGTTCATCAACAAGATGGATCGCCCAGGCGCGGATTTCGATCACGCGGTGGACACGATTCGCACGCGACTGTCAGCCAATCCGGTTTGCATTCAGATGCCGATTGGCGCCGAAGACCAGTTCGCCGGAATTGTTGACCTGATCGAAATGAAGGCTCTTTATTGGAAAGATGACAAGATGGGAGCCAATTACACCGTCGAAGAAATTCCAGCCAATATGGTTGATGCCGTGAAAGCGGC
>JAEUQP010000129.1 GCA_016789645.1 Acidobacteriota bacterium
TGATTGACGGCAAACACGCGGTCGAAATGGAAATCAACCGCAATCAGGTCGAAGCGGATCAGGTCTGGGGGACATACCGGTACAAAAAGATTCAGAAGAAATCGCTCAGTCTGCAGGGCAAGCTCGGCGCGGACGGCAATGTCGAATTGACCGAAACCGACGAGAACGGCAAAGAAACTGGCGTGTTCCAGGGCAAGCTGGTGATGGAAGTTCGCAACGACGATTCGCGATTGAAATTCGTCGGCAACTGGAAAAAATCGAAAGCCGATCCGAAAGCGTTGCCTTTTGAACTGGCAGAAACCCGTTTTGATCTGGGCGGAATGCGCCTGGTGTTGAAAGAGCAAAATGAAGAAAACAACAAACAGAAACTGACGATTGGCACAGCCTATCCGCAACTTGCTGGCGGCAATGCCGCTCGCGCCGACACTTTCAACAAAGCCGTCAGTGAATTCGTCGCCAAACAAACTGCCGAGTTCAAAAAACAGCACAAAGCCGATTTGGCAGAAATGGAAAAAACTGCCAATGCCGCCGATTCTGCCAATTCTGCCAGTTCTGAAAGACCAGGATATTCGCTCGAGGTCAGCTATCACACGCCCTATGCCGACAAAAATCTGATCAGCTTGTTGGTGTGGAGCTATCAGTTCACGGGCGGAGCGCACGGCAATTCGTTTTCGACGACATTCAATTACGATTTGAACACCGGGCGGATGCTGAAACTGGCCGATTTGTTCCAGCCGAATTCAAATCATTTGAGATTGATTTCCGATTACTGCATCAAGACGCTGACCAAGGAATTGGGCGAAGCCGCCGACGCGAATTGGCTGAAAGAAGGCGCGGGACCAAAGGCGGACAACTTCAAAAGCTGGAACATCACGCCGGACGGATTGCAGATTACGTTTGATGCGTATCAGGTTGCGGCTTACGCCTTCGGCCCGCAGGAAGTCACCATTCCCTACTCCGCGCTGAAAGCGATCATCAAACCGGATGGCGTGTTGGCTGCATTCGCCAAATAAAAACGGTACGGAACCGGGAGCAGTCGCGACCGGCTTTGGCTGGTACAGATCACCTAAATCAAACCAGAAAACTTTGAAACAGGATTTCCAGGATTTTGTTCAGGATGAACAGGATTCAAGCTTGGCGGGATGGCCTCAACCATTAATGTTCCTGTCAATCCTGTCAAAAATCTTGTTCATCATGTTTTCTTACACTCTGTCCCAAAGTTGGTTGTTCCGATTTAGTCGCTATCGCTCCGGGTTCTGTATTGCTTACTTCGCGTTTGGTCAGGCTCCAACGCATAAACGGTTTTTCAGCCAGCACGAATAACACCGCACAAAGCGCGAACATCACAGGCACAACCAACAAACACATCCTCAGAAAATCCGTTGTAACCGACAGCGTGCTTGCCGACAGTGATTTCAATTCCCAGAACATGCGGGCAATGATCGGCACGTGATACAGGTAAATCGTGTAACACATGCCTCCGGTGATGACGATCCAGCGCCAGGTAATCAGCCGATTGGCGATTTTGCCCAGACAACATCCGGCATACAGTCCCGCGACGACGAACGGCAACAAAAAATACGTGTGACCAAACGCCCACAGCGTGAACAGAATGAACGTCGCGCAAGCCAGCGCAATCAAATCCCACGTGTAACTTTTCTGTTTCAATCGTGCGGCATTGGTCAGATACAAATCCGCCAGCAGAAATCCCGCCAGAAAATAATGCAGGAAGTTGAACAGCGTCAGCCGCAATCGCGCCGATCCGAACGGATAAATGAATTCCTGTGAAAACACGCCGAACGCCAGAATCAACCCCGCCAACCACCAACGCCGTTTGCGTGCATCGGCAATTCGGAACAGGCGAACCAAAAACGGCACGAAGATATAAAACTGAATTTCGACTTCCAGCGACCAGGCGACTGAGTTAATCAAACTTTCGCGGCCAAACAGAAATCCGTGAACGTAAAACACGCTGGCAATCAGGTTGGGAATCAAATGGAGGAATTCTTTACTGTCCACCCACAACATGAAAAACAGCAACAGCAGGCAAATTACATAAGGCGGTTCGATACGCGTCACGCGGCGCAGGTAATACCCTTTCAGATTCGGCGCAGGCAGATTATTGAACGCGCGTTTGGCAAAAGGCAGCGCCAGAATGAATCCGCTGATGACGAAAAACAGGTTGACGCCAAAATGTCCGCAGTAAGCAAAAGGAACCAGCCAGGATTGGTTGGCGGCGGCAAACCAGTCCGTGCTGGTGTGAATCTTTTCCACGCGCCCGACGCTGGGCAGATAAATGGACATCAGGTGATGAAAGACTACGACGGAAATGGCGATGAAGCGCAAGCCGTCTACTTCGGCGATGACTTCGCCGGTCGAAGTGACTCGTGAAAGCTGGTTGGCAATCCAATCATGCGTTAGACGCAAAACCCGCAGCGGGTGGCGTGGTTCTTTCATTTTCTCTGGTATCTTTTCGTCGTCTGGTCGTTGTGTGGGAAAGAGTCGCGGAGAGTAGCAGCAGATTTCCGCAGTGACAAATAGGAGCATCAATGATTCATCTGCAAACCATCGGCCTGAAATCATCGGCGAAAAAACAATCCGGGTTTCCATTCACATTGCCGCTGGTGCAGAACTTTGTCGAATTGGAATTGCGTTCGCCTGTGGCATTTTTCGTCGGCGAAAACGGTTCGGGCAAATCCACGTTGATCGAATCGCTGGCCGCCGCGATCAATTTGCCGACCGTTGGCGGCGAAGACATCGCCCGCGACAAAAGCCTGGCCAATGCGCGCGCGTTGGGCAAGCAATTGAAACTTGGTTGGCAGCACAAAACGCATCGCGGCTTTTTTCTGCGCGCCGAAGACTTTTTCAGCTTCGCCAAACGATTGCAGACGATGCAGGCCGAATTGCAACAAATGGCTGACGAGTTTGAAAACGAGTACACCGGTTATGCTTTGGGATTGGCGAAGGGCGCAGCGCTGGGTCAGCGGCAGGCGTTGATCGAACGTTACGGCGAAAACCTGGACGCCAATTCGCACGGTGAAAGTTTCCTGAAATTGTTTCAAGCGCGCTTTGTGTCGAACGGTTTGTACTTGCTGGACGAACCCGAAGCGCCGCTTTCGCCGCAGCGACAACTGGCCTTGCTTTCGATGATGAAAGAAATGGTTGGCGCGGGCGCGCAGTTCATCATCGCCACGCATTCACCGATTTTGATGGCTTATCCCGAAGCGCAGATTTTCAGCTTCGACGCGCATCCGGTCAGAGAAACAGCGTATGACGACGTTGAACACGTTTCGCTGACTCGGCAGTTTTTGAACAATCCAAACTCATTCCTGCGGTATTTGTAAGCTACGGCTTGGCGCGAAAGGCTTCAATTTCGGCTTTCGACTTCAGCCCGACTTCCTCCAGCCGTTTCATCCACTGCTTTTCATACGGCTTCATTGCCGCGACGACGGCTTCGGCGACAGCCAGGTTGCGAAACCATTTTTTGTTGGCCGGAACAACAAACCACGGAGCGTGCGGCGCGCTGCATTGGTTCAACGCGTCTTCGTACGCGCGCGTGTAATCGTTCCAGTACTGGCGTTCTTTCCAATCGCCCGCCGACAGTTTCCAGTATTTCGTCGCGTCCTGTTCGCGTTCCAGCAACCGTTGTTCCTGTTCCTCTTTGCTGATGTGCAGGTAAAACTTCAGGACGATGGTGTTCGATTCGGTCAGCAGTTTTTCAAAGTTGTTGATGTGGTCGTACCGCGCTCGCCAGACTTTATCCGGCGCGAATTTGTGAACGCGAACGACCAGCACGTCTTCGTAATGCGAACGGTTGAAGATCGTGATTTCGCCTTTGCCAGGAGTTTGTTTGTGAATGCGCCACAAAAAATCGTGAGCCAACTCTTCGGCAGTAGGCACTTTGAACGACGCCACCTGACAACCGAGCGAATTCAATGGCCCCATCACGGTTTTGATCGTTCCGTCTTTGCCGGATGTGTCGCGACCTTGCAGCACGATCAAGACCGAATGCTGTCCGGCGGCATACAACAGTTCCTGCAACCGTGTCAGTTCGGCGCTCAGTTTTTTCAATTTTTCTTCGCCTTGCTCGCGTTTCAATCCGGCATCGTATTCCGGGTCAAAGTCACGAAGTTTGATCGAGTGAGTGCCAATCAGTTTGTGTGCGTAAGCCATCGGCAAAAATCTCCTGTGTTGGTTATTT
>JAEUQP010000143.1 GCA_016789645.1 Acidobacteriota bacterium
CGGAGCCGATTTGCGAGCGATTCAGGAAATGCTGGGACACGCGCGACTTTCTACCACTCAAAAGTACACGCACGTTTCGACTGACAAGTTGATGGAAGTGTACGACAAGGCTCACCCGAAAGCTTGAAGCTAGCGTAAATGCGCAGCCAGCAACGCCGCACCAATAACTGTCGCTTCAGCGCCGATTTCAGCCGCGACAATGCGACAATCGGCAAACGCCTCTGCTGAAGATCGTTGTCGGGATTCTTCTTCGATAGCGGACACCAGCAACGGACGACCAGCGGGCGCTCCGCCAACGGCGATCATTTCCAGATTCAGCAAACTGATGACATCGGCCAACGCCAGAGCGATGAACGCGCCCGTGCGTTGCAACATCAGTTTGGCCAGATCGTCTCCGCGATGAGCCTGTTCGATGATGTCGTCGTAACTGAATCCGCCCATCGCTCCCAACCGTGAAAGCGACGATGTGCGGTCGCGCTGCAATCGGTCGCGCGTTCGGCGAACGATGTTTTCCGCCGAAACCATGGACTCCAATCGAACAAAGCCGCCCAGGTGCTCGGCGTAAATGTTCATCTGGCCGATGTCACCCGCCAACCCGGATTTGCCGCGTTGCAATTTTCCGCCCAACACGATTCCCGCGCTGACATTCGATCCAATGTGCAGATAAAGAAAGTCATTGACGCCGCGAGCGATGCCACAGGTCATTTCGGCAATTGCCGCCGCATTGGCGTTGTTATCGAAATACACTGGCACGCCGAATTTTCCGGCAAGTTCGCTTTGCAGGTCGAGTTTGGAAAGGTCGGGCAAATGCGGCACAGACGCGGCACGTTGCGAAGGCTGGAGAACCAATCCCGGAATTCCCACGCCAACAGCGGCAACCGGAGCCGTGGCCGTCTGCTCTTCGATCATCTGGCTGACGGCGGAAACTAGCTGGCTGGCCAGCGAACGCGCATCGGTCAGCGAGCCTTCGGGGTAATGCTCGCGCCGAAACGCCAGGACTTTGCCGCTGCGATCAATCGTGCCCAGGCGAATGTGGTTGGTTCCCAAATCCACGCCAAGCAGGACAGGCGCTGAAGAAAACGCGCTGGAGGAGTCTGTGTTTGCCATAACCTTAATACCTGCGGCGGACTATAAAACGGCTGCAAATAGCTGTCAATTTTGGTTTTGACGGCGCGTCCCGGACATCGGTCTGACACCAGCCGAACCTCAGAAAGCTTGCTTGCGCTGTTTGGGGGCTTCAAGTATCTTTACGCCGCTCAAGGGACGGCGCGCTTGGATAATCGCCGCATTTATCGCGCGCAAAGTGGTGCCTTTTCACTGACCGATGAATCTACGTCGCGTTCCTGGCTTGCACCGCGCAAGCTTTGGCGAATGCGCTTTCAGAAATGTCGGAGCAAACTAGCCGGTAGCCATCTTCGCAAGATTGCCATCGGTTATTTTGCCATCATCAGCCTGTGATTGATGCTAATCGAGGATTTAATCAGAGAGTATGGCCTGTGGGCGGTTTTCTTCGGCGTGATGATCGAAGGCGACCTGACTTTGCTTTTCGCCGGAGTTCTGGCCCAACACGGGCTTTTTACCTTCGGCGAAGCTTTATTGGTGAGCACTCTTGGCGGTTTCGTTGGTGATTCGCTCAGCTATCTGGTCGGATATCGCGGCAAGGAATGGATCAAACACAGAACGTTTTATCAACGCGCACAACCCAGACTGGAAAAGCTCTGCGCGCGTTTTGGCATTTACTCCATCTTTCTCGTTAAATACGTTTACGGGTTGCGAACCGCCAGCGCAGTCTTTTGGGGATTCGCACACATGCGGTTGCGCCGTTTTTTGCCACTGACGATGGCAAGCTGTGGGGCGTGGGCTTTAGTGCTGATTGGTTTAGGATTTTCCTTCAGCGGTGCAATCGTCGTTACCATTGGCAGAGTTCAAAAAGTCGGCGTCTTGTTGTTAGTCGCGTTTGTCATCGCCATTGCCATCGCTCTGACTCTGTACTTGCTGGAAGTTTATGTCGTCGGTCGCCGCGTGCCGGAAATGGAGCCCATTGAACCGGCTCTGATTCACGAAAAATTGCACGAGACGTTTCACGAAGCCATGGACACGGTTCGCAAGGATTCCGGCAAAGAAACGAAGGAAGAAGAAAAGATCGTCATTGACCGATTGCCTTCGGACAATCCCCATCCCCGCAGACCCAGACAAATCGGTTCTCACCACATCTGACCCCGCTATCATTTCCGTCTTTCAGGAGGTTTTCGTTGATTATCGAATCGCAAGCGCCTACGCGCATTGACCTGGCCGGAGGCACGATTGACCTGTGGCCGCTGTACTTGTTTCACGACAATACCCAAACCATCAACTTCGCCATTGACCAGTATGCGCGCTGCCGCCTGGAAACACGTGACGACGGCAAATTCGTCGTCGAATCCAAAGATCGTGGCGTTCGCGTCGAAGCCAATTCCCTGGAAGAGCTTCGCGGCGACGACGAACTTTCGCTGATCTCGAAGCTGATTTATCACTTCAAACCACAAACCGGTTTGAATATCACGACCGATTGCATGGCTCCGGCGGGAGCGGGGCTGGCTGGCTCATCGGCACTGAACATCGCCGTGTGCGGCGCATTGAACAAACTGGTCGGCAATCGTTATCCAACCGAACGACTGCCGTTCATTGCCATCAACATCGAAACGCAGGTGTTGAAAGTTCCCGCCGGGTATCAGGATTACTTCCCCGCCGTGTATGGCCGAGTCTCGCGCGTCAAACTGGATGTCGAAGGCGTCGTGCGCGAAGAAGTCATCACGGATTTGGATGAATTGGAAAGCCGCGTGGCATTGTGTTTCACCGGAGCGCCGCGCAATTCCGGCATCAACAATTGGGAAATGTACAAGAAACACATTGACCGCGAAGGCGACGTGGTTGAACGTTTCGACCGCATTCGCGACACGGCGCTGAAAATTGACGAAGCCTTGACGGCAAAAGCGTTCGACAAAGTCGGCGCGATCTTTGCCGAAGAATGGGCCAGCCGACGCGAACTGGTTCCGACGATCACGACTCCGTTCATTGATGAACTGATCGAAATCGCCAAACAAAACGGCGGCGAAGCGGCCAAAGTTTGCGGCGCAGGCGGCGGAGGTTGTGTGGCGTTTTACTGTCAACCTGGTCGCAAAGCCGATGTCGAAGCTGCGCTGACCAAAGCAGGCGGCCACGTCATCAAATATCGCATCGCACGCGAAGGTTTGACGGTCACGCAAAAATAGTGACTTGCTGCTGGGAGCGCGGGCGTCTCGCCTGCGCTCCCGGTTTCACTTGATCACGACATTTTCCAATCGCCACACGCCGATGCCCACCACCAACGTGGCTTCAATCCTGTCACCGACCTTCAACCGGCTCAACACCTTTTCATCGGTCAACGGAAACGGCATCGTCATCGCTTCCATGTACCCTTTCACTTCTTCGTGTTCGATGTTGACCTGTTTGAATTCGCGTTCGATTTTGACGACTTTCCCCTTGAGCGCGTACCGCCGTTCGGCTTCGGGTTTGGTTGCGGGCGGAACTGGCGTCGGCGACGACTTGGCCAGCGTGGTTTGATTGCTGGCCGGTTCACGCGAAAGCTTCTTCACGTACAGTGCCAGTTTCCAGATGGCTTCGTCGCTGATGCGGCCTTTGTAACCGGGCATGCCGCTGGCGTTGAGTCCGTCGTTAATCACCTTGTAAATCTCGCCTTCGGTCAGTGTGGCGACTTGCAACGATTTCAGGTCAGCAGGTTTGGTTGGCATCGCGGCGGCAAAGTCGGTTTGAGAGTTCCCTGTTTCGCCGTGACAAGCTGAACAGCGCTGCAAAAATAACGCTCGCCCACCTTCCAGATTTTCTTCGGCATCGGCAACGGGGCTTTTCACACTCTTGGCGCTGGCGGGGATTAGTTCGGCTGTCGCCGAAGTTTTCGCCGCATCGGCGTAAACAATCTGGCGATAGCTGATTTCACTCGGCAATAATTCTTTTTGGCCGTTGCGATCCGCCAACCGGTAAAGAGTTCGTTTGATCCAGTTGCCGCGCGTGTCAAATTCGTAGCGAATGGAAAGCTCTTTCAGCGTTCGTTTGCCGCCGTCGTGTGAACCTTTTTCGATGACGTTCCCTTTATCGTCAAACTCTGTGTACTTTTTGCTGGCATTGTCCAAGGTGACGACGGTTCCGCTGCGGCGTTTGGCTGTCGGA
>JAEUQP010000155.1 GCA_016789645.1 Acidobacteriota bacterium
TTGGTTTTGATGTTGTCGTGAGCATCCCACTGCACGCTGACCGGGCCTCCGCCGGAATACAACTGCACAAAGCGAACGCCGCGTTCGACCAGTCGCCGAGCCAGCAAACAACGCGTGCCGAATTCGACGGTTTGCGGATCGTCCAAGCCGTAGAGCTTTTTCGTTTCCTTACTTTCCTTGCTCAGGTCAACGGCTTCGGGCGCGTGCTGCTGCATGCGATACGCCAGTTCATACGATGAAATGCGCGCCGCCAATTCCGAATCACTTTCGTTGAGCGATAGTTCATTCATGCCACGCATGAACTTCAACATGCGACGTTGCTGTTCGCCGCTGATTTCCGCAGGAGGCTGCAAATGCAAAATCGGCGTCGAACCATTCCGCAACACCGTTCCCTGATGAATGGCGGGCAAAAAGCCTGCTCCCCACATCGGAGCGCCGCCTTCGGGCAAACCTTCCGGTTGAGTCATGACGCAATACGCCGGCAGGTTTTCGCTTTCGCTGCCCAAGCCGTAGGTCACCCAACTGCCCAAACTGGGATACCCGGCCAATACGCGGCCATTCAGCATCTGGTACATTGCCGGAGCGTGAACGAAACTTTCCGTGTAACACGACCGAATGACCGCAATGTCGTCAATGCAACTGGCCGTATGCGGCAACAGGTCGGACACCTCGATGCCCGACTGGCCGTATTTTTTGAATTTCCAGGCGCTGCCCATCAACGGAGTTCCGGCTTTGACGAACTGGCTTTTGACTTCGCCGAAACTGGCGGGCATTTGCTGGCCGTGCATTTTGTCGAGCACCGGTTTCGGATCGAAAGTTTCCATCTGGCTTGTCCCGCCAACCATAAACAAAAAGATGACGGCTTTGGCCTTGGGCGCAAAGTGCGGCGCTTTCGGAGCCAGAGGATTAACCAGCTTTTTCGGCTGGGCTTTGTCGCTCGCCAACGTTTCGCGTTGCATTAAGTACGACAGCGCCAATGCGCCGAATCCATTGCCCGCTTTGAATAAAAAGTCCCGGCGAGAATTTGCTTGCAGTATGTCGGAATGAATGTTGTTCATGGTTCTTTAGTCCAAATCGAATTCGGCCACGACGGGCACGTGATCTGATGGTTGAGGTAACGCGCGCGGAGCTTTGTCCACCCAAACCGCCGCGCACAATTCGGCCAGCGATTCCGTTGTCCAAATATGATCTATTCTGAGTCCGCGATTTTTCGGGAAGGCTCCACCGCGATAATCCCACCAGGTAAAGACGCCTTCGTCTTCGTGATGCTGGCGAAATACATCCACCAACCCCCAGTCTTCCAGCTTTTGCAGGGCGGCGCGCTCGGCGTCGCTGCACAACACCTGCCCCGCCCAAAGTTTCGGATCGTGAACATCACGGTCTTCGGGAGCGATGTTGAAATCGCCGCAAATCAGCACCAGGTCTTTTGGATTGCAGCAATCGTCAAAAAACTTGCGGAGCTTCGCCAGCCAGTCCAGTTTGTAAGCATACTTTTCCGAACCAACTTCGGAACCATTCGGAATGTAAACGTTGAGGATTTTGACGCCATCGATGGTCGTCGCCAGCAATCGGCGCTGTGCATCTTCGGCATCGCCCGGATAGCCCTTTTGGACATCCTCGGCTCGCGCCAGTGAAAGCGTAGCGACCCCGTTGTACGTTTGCTGGCCAAAAATTTCCAGGTTGTAGCCCAGCTCTCGGAACGGGTCAGCCGGAAACTTGTCTTCTTTGCATTTGATTTCCTGCAAACAGAGCACATCAGGCCGGTTGGCTTTTAGCCAATCCACCACCAACGGCAGCCGGACGTTGATCGAATTGATATTCCAGGTTGCAATTTTCATTGTGGTTGAATTTGGAAACAGAAACTTCGGCTTCAACACCAGCAGACAGGCATGCCTGCACACCCGGCACTTTACCCAATCCGTCGCCTGACGAAAAGTCGCAAACGGAATTCTTTCAATCGTTCACGGTTTGGCAATTTTCGCGTTTAAGCCCTTGCGGTTCGGGATGTATAATCTCTGCACCCTGCAAACGACAACCGCCGGTTTCGCCGGCAATTGAGTACCAGAGAAGGAAGCTTATGTCATTTCGCCAATCGTTACGAATTTTGATGGCAGTATTGCTGGCAACAAGCGTTGGCCTGTACGTCATTCGTCAGACAAATGCGCAAGACCCGCCGCAACCACCGAAAGCCAGACCGACACCGACGCCAAAAGACCAGAAAGAACGCAAAGGTGCTCAACGACAAGGTGCTCAAGCCGATCAGCAAGCGGTTGATCCGGGAATGACAGACCGCGTGGACACCGAAGAAGTGCTATTGGACGTGACGGTCATAGACCAAAACAACCAACCAGTGTTCGATTTGCAAAAAGATGATTTCACCGTGTTTGAAGACAAGGTCAAGCAGGAAATCGTCAGCGTTCGCCGCGAAGAAGTCCCGGTCAGTTTTGGAATGGTAATTGATACATCGGGCAGCATGCGCGCCCGGTTGCCGCAGGTGGTGGAATCAGGCTTGCAACTGGTCAAACAGATGCGCGAGACGGATGAGGCATTTGTGGCCTCGTTCAAAGCCGAACCGGAACTGATTCAGGATTTCACTTCTGACCGCCGCGACCTGGAAGACGCGCTCAACGAACTGTACAGCAGCGGCGGAACTTCCCTGCTCGACGCCATTGTGGCGACTTCGGATTATGCTCAGCAAAAAGCCAAGCAGCGCCGCAAAGCCCTGATCATCATTTCTGACGGGCTGGAAAAAAACAGCGCCGTCAAAGAAAAAGAAGTCATTGAAGCGATCCGGGAAAACGAAGTTCAGCTTTATCTGGTTGGATTCGTTGACGAAGATGCCGAAGGCGGCGGGCTGTTTCGAAAATCCGACGCCAAAAAAGCTCGTGACTTGCTGTCCCGACTGGCTGAAGATTCCGGCGGACGGGTGTTTTTCCCTAAAGAAATCAGCGAAATGCCTGCCATTGCTGACCAGATCGCCAAGGATTTGCGGACGCAATACATCGTCAGTTATGCGCCATCAAACAGCGCCAAAGACGGCACATTCCGCACAATCAAAGTAAACATCAACCAAAAAGGAACCCGAAAATTGTTCGCTCGCACACGGCAGGGTTATTACGCACGTGACCCCAAAAGTCAGCAACCCGCCGCGAGCCCAAAAAAATTCCAGTAAGTTGAGAGACGGTAATGCGATGTTCGTATTGCCGTCTTTCCCTTCTCCGAGCCTTTCGCTCACTACACTCATTCCCCGATTCGACTATAATCCCTCTGCGATGATCCGTTTTGAAGAAATCGAGAGAAAAGTTGAGCGTCATCATTCCGATGCCGATATGGACCTGCTTCGTCGGGCGTACCTGTATTCCGCCATGATGCACAAGGAACAGGTGCGCGCCTCGGGCGAACCGTATCTGAGCCATCCGCTTTCCGTTGCCAGTTTGCTGGCGGATATGAGGCTTGATGTCGAAACCGTCTGCACAGGATTGCTGCACGACGTGGTCGAAGACACGCTGGCTACGCTCAAGGATATTTCCGACAAATTCGGCCCGACAGTCGCGCATCTGGTGGACGGCGTCACCAAAATCAGTAATCTGGGAAACACGTCCAAAGAAGACGCTCAGGCGGAAAGCCTTCGCAAGATGATGCTGGCAATGGCCGACGACGTGCGCGTCGTGTTGGTCAAACTCGCCGACCGGTTGCACAACATGCAAACACTGCATTATCTGAAACCGGAAAAGCGAAAACGCATCGCCCAGGAAACGCTGGACGTATATGCGCCAATTGCTCACCGGCTGGGTATGAGCAAGATTCGCGCGGAGTTGGAAGACCTGGCGTTTCAATCCATTGATCCTGAAGGCTACAAATTGCTCAAGGAACAGGTGGAATCGCACCGCGCTTCGACCGAAGCCTTTCTAGAAGAAGTCAAAGCACGCATTGCCGAACGGCTAACGGAAAATCACGTGCCGTTCATTCGGATCGAAGGCCGCATCAAACGTCTTTACAGCATTTATTTGAAACTGCAGCGTCAAAAAATTCCGCTCGACAAGGTTTATGATCTGGCAGCGGTGCGAATCATTGTCCCTGAACCCCGGTATTGTTATTACGCGCTGGGCGTCATGCACCAGCACTGGAAACCCTTTCAGGATCGAATCAAGGATTTCATCGCCAACCCCCGCGCCAATGGCTACAAATCCTTGCACACGTCTGTGATCGGAGAAGAAGGCCAGCATTTCGAAGTGCAAATTCGCACCGAGGAAATGCATCGCATCGCCGAAGAAGGCATCGCCGCCCACTGGAAATACAAAGAAGGCAAAGGCAAGGACACCAGCGAAGATGAAATGATGGCCTGGCTGCGGAAACTGGTGGAATCTCAACAGGATGTGGATGCCAAAGACTTTGTTGATCTGATCAAGGAAGAACTTCCCATCGCGCCGAAAGAGGTCTACGCCTTGACGCCCAAAGGGCGCGTCATCGAATTGCCTCACAAAGCCACGCCGGTGGATTTCGCCTATGCCATTCATACCAAGGTCGGCGATCAATGCACGGGCGCAAAGGTCAACGGTCGAATTGTTCCGTTGCAGTACCAAATTCAAAATGGCGACTCGATTGAGATTCTGACCAGCCCGAACCAGAAACCGAATCGGGACTGGTTGAAATTTGTCGTCACTCCGCGAGCGCGCAACAAAATCAAACATTACGTAGCCCAGCGCCAGCGTGAAGAGGCAATTGAAGTCGGGCGCAAACTTTTTGAGAAAGAAGCGCTGCGGTTGAAACTGAAACCGAAAAAGGTGTTGGAAGATCCCGCACTGGAAAAATATCGCACCGAAAATGGGCATCCCAAACTGGAAGATATGTTTGCCGCCATCGGTTATGGCAAATTGCTGGCGAAAACTCCTCTGGCTCGTCTGATTCCGCCCGACAAGCTGGAAGAACTGGACAACGCCGAAACGACCCGCTTGCAGCAAATGACGCAGGTGGTCAAACGCGCCCTGAAACTCGGAGACGACCGCATTGCGATCAAAGGCATTGACAATATCCTGGTTTACCGCGCGCCTTGCTGTAATCCGATTCGCGGCGAAGACATTCTGGGATACATCACGCGCGGCAAAGGTGTCGGCGTCCACGCACGCCGCTGTAAAAATGTCGCCGGATTGATGATTAACAAGGAGCGCATGATTGATGTCACCTGGGTCGGCGCTAACGGCAATGAACCTTATGCCGTGACCTTGCTGGTCAGAACCGAAGACCGCACCGGACAATTGGCGGCATTGACCAATGCAGTCGCTGAAATCAAAACCAACATTCGCGATGCCCGCACCGACAATCGGGAAAACGGTGATGGCACTCGACTGATCGAAATGACCGTCGAGGTTCTGGACCTGAATCATCTTGAGCGTGTTCGCAGCGCGCTCAGAAAAGTACAAGGTGTGATCGAAGTCGAACGCACCGCCCCTCAAATCTGATCATTCATTCTCACTATCCTTCCTGAGCTGCAATCATCCGCCTGTTCACGCGGGCGTTTCCGACCTGCAAGCGAAATCTCGCTCTGCTCAGGAGCAATTCGCTGAGGCAATCGTTTTTCGCGATTGTGCTCCCAATCCCATAAGGAGAGTTACCAAGATGCCTAAGTCGGCAAATCGCAATCACCTGACAGCCAAGTTGTCAGTTCTGTTGGCCGCCGTCCTGGTTGCCTTAAGCGCCAGCATTGTGCTGCCGCTGGTTTCCGTTTTCGGTCAGAACCAATCAGACAATACGGCCCGAATCAAAGATCGTCTGGAAGCCGTGCGCGAGAAAAAAGGCAGCCGGTTTCGCGCCAAGGAACGACCGCCTAAACGTCAGGTTGTGTCACCAGCCCCCTGGACTCAAACCGAAACAAGTTCCCTGCTAAGCGGTTTGCCCAGCGCTCTTTCTTTGTTCGATGCCGATCAAGGCCCGTGGCCGACATTTCGATTGGAAAGCAAACATGAAGACGAAGGTTTCGACAAACCTCGAGAAGCTCAGAGCTATTTCTGGCAAAAGCGTGTGCCGAAGGGCGAAAAGATTCTCTCCCTCGAAAAATACTTTGACGCGCAGGAACAGATGCGTTCCCTGCCGCAATTTTCAACAACGTTAAACCGCTTTTTGACAGAAGAAGAATCGGCGGCCTTGCGTGCGAATGCCGAAGCCGTTCCTGCTGCGGGCTGGACTCCGCTGGGACCGGGCAATATCGGCGGACGCACCCGCGCCATGCTCATCAATCCTCAAGACCCGAACGTCATGTACGCCGCGGGTGTCACCGGAGGCGTCTGGAAAACGACCAATGCCGGGCAACAGTGGACGCCTGTCTCTGATTTGATCGGCACCCTCACAGTCAGTTCGATGGCCATGGAACCCGGCGATCCCAATGTGATTTATGTCGGCACGGGTGAAGGCGTCTATGGATACGAATACGACGGCGATTTGAGCAACGGCGATTTTCGCGGAGCGGGAATCTTCAAAACTACGAATGGCGGCAGCAGTTGGACGAGGCTACCTGGAACGACTTCGTTCGATTTTTATTTCGTCAACGACATTGTCATCAGCCCCAGTGACAAAAACAGAATTTATGCCGCGACGCAAACCGGCGTCATGCGAACTCTGGACGGCGGCACTACCTGGACCAAAGTTCACGACCCAATTGGCCCAAGCGGAACCACGGTCAATTCCGGCTGTCTGGACCTGGCCATTCGCACCGACAAGACTACCGACGTGGTGTTTGCGGCTTGCGGCAACTTTGAGCAGGCAGTGGTCTATCGCAATACGGATGCAGGCAACAACATCACCGCCTGGGACATCGCGCTCAGAGAAGTCGGGATGGGGCGCACAGCGCTGGCCATTGCGCCATCGAACCAGGACATTATTTATGCTGTGTCTTCCAGCATTCAGAGAAACGACTTTCAGCACTCGCTGTTTGCCGTATTTCGTTCGACCAATGGCGGAACCAACGGCTCCTGGACGGCTCAGGTTCGCAACACCGACGCCAACAAATTGAATCGTTCGATTCTGGCGGCTTCAGTGGGAGCCGTCGCCACCGACTGCGGATTTGATCTTGAGGATTCCATCTTTGCGCAAGGCTGGTTCGATTTGACGATTGCGGTTGATCCGGTGGACCCAAATCGCGTTTGGGTAGGTGGAATTGAGCTGGCTCGCTCAGACGATGGCGGCGTCAATTGGGGAGTCGCCGGACAGGCTTATGCTAACGCCAATTTTGACCTGGGGCCGATTCACCCCGACCAGCATGTCATCGTTTTTCACCCGAAATATGATGGCGCAGCCAATCAAACGATCTTCGTCGCCAACGATGGTGGCCTGTATCGCAGCGACAACGCGCGCGCCAACACAGCAAGGACTCCGATCAGCGCGTGCAACCCGAATTCCATCGCCGTCAAATGGATACCGCTCAACAACAATTACGGCGTCACTCAGTTTTATTCCGGAGCCATTTCCGCAGACGGCAAAACTTTTATCGGTGGAACTCAGGACAACGGAACGGTCTTAGGCACTGATACCGCTGGCGTCAATGGCTGGAAATTGGTCAATGGTGGAGACGGCGGACACGCCGCTGTAGATCAAACCAACGCCAATATTTTGTTCGGCACATTTCCGGGCATCAATTTCCGCAAAAGCACCGACGGCGGAAAAAGTTTTGGCGATGCCACTTTCGGCGTCAACGACGGTGGCGAGTATTTCGTTGCGCCGATGGTGATGGATCCCAGCGATTCTCAACGCATTTGGACAGGCGGTTTTTACCTCTGGCGCACTTCCAATAGTGCCGCACTTTGGTCACGAGCCAGCAGTTTGACTGCCGGAGCGGAATCGGTCAGCGCCATTGCCATCGCTCCCACCGATTCCAATCGTGTGCTGATCGGTATGGGAGACGGCTTGATACTTCGCAATGACGCGGCGCTGACGTCAACCAGCGTGACAGACTGGGCGTTTTCAACACCACGAAGCGGCTGGGTTTCGTCTGTCGCATTTGATCCCACCAACAAAGATATTGCGTATGCCACGTATTCCACCTTTGGCGGCGCTCATGTGTACCGAAGCATTGATGGTGGGCAAAGCTGGACAATCGCCGATGGCAGTCTAGGCGCTGGCACCAACAAAATCCCGAACATACCGGTTCATAGCATTGCGATTGATCCATCCAACACGTCCCGGCTGTACGTCGGAACCGATTTGGGAGTGTTCGTCAGCACCGACGGTGGAGCCAATTGGGCGGTTGAAACCACAGGATTTGCCAACGTCATCACGGAACATCTGCAGATGCACGTGGGCGGAGGCGTGACCTCGCTGTATGCCTTCACGCACGGACGTGGCGCGTGGCGAACCATGGTCAATAACAGCGGTTGCAGTTATTCCTTGACGCCTTCCACGCGAGAAATCACTCCGGCAGCAACCAACGGAACCATCAGCGTCAAAGCTTCGCCGGGCGGCTGTAATTGGACAGCGGCGTCCAACGCTTCGTGGTTGAAAGTTACGGGCAGCGGCAGTGCCGATGGTTCCGCCAACTTTCAGGCAGATGAAAACACGACTTTTGCTTCGCGCACGGGCACGGCAACCATTGCAGGCAAAACCTTCGTCGTCATTCAACCCGGACGCACAGACACCGACGCGCCGCTGGTTGAAGTGACGGAGCCTTCGGTTTCGCCGGGAACCCCCAACACAAGCGGGTTGATCAATCTGGCCGGAAGAGCGACGGACAACAATGCGGTTTCGTCCGTGGTCTGGCAATCGGATCGCGGCGCAACCGGCTCTGCGGTGTACACGCCTTCCACCGGTATTTGGACTGCGACCGCAGTCCCGTTATCGCCCGGCAACAACTTGTTCACGATCACGGCGCGCGATGCGGCAAACAATGTCGGACGGGCAATTTTCACCATCAACTCCACGCCTGATGCCGTGTTGGTTACCGTAGCCGGAACCGGTGCGTTCGGAGCGACACCGGACGGAGGTCAGGCAGCTGCGGCGAACATTTCTCGCCCCTGGCAAATCGCGCTGGACGGTGCTGGCAATCTGTATTTCACCGACACTAACAACAACACTGTTCGCAAAGTCACCCCCAACGGCGTCATCACGACGATTGCCGGAATCGCCGGTTCGGCAGGTTTTTCCGGCGACGGTGAACTGGCAACCTCTGCACGATTGAACCAGCCCGCCGGAGTTGCAGTGGATGGTTCGGGCAATGTGTACATCTCGGACGTGAACAACAGCCGCGTTCGTAAAATCACTGCTGCCGACGGAAAAATCAGCACCATCGCCGGCAACGGTCAACCGGGTTACAGCGGCGACGGTGGCCCTGCGACAGCAGCGGCGTTGAACTTCCCGTATGGGTTGGCTGTGGACAAAGACGGAAACATTTTTGTCGCAGATTTCAGCAATCACCGCGTCCGTAAAATCGCGGCTTCGACTGGCATCATTACAACGGTTGCCGGCACCGGCTCGGCAGGCTTCAACGGCGACGACAAAGCAGCGACCGAAGCTTCCGTCAATGCGCCGATCAACGTCACCGTTGATCCCAGCGGCAATCTGGTGATCGCCGACAGCAACAATCACCGCATTCGCAAAGTCAATGCAGCGGACGGCAAGATCAGCACCCTTGTTGGAACCGGTTCGCCAGGTTTTTCGGGGGATGGCGGCGTTGCAACCGAAGCTCGCGTGAACATTCCGGCAGGTGTGGTGTTCGATTCAGCAGGCAATCTGTATTTCGCCGATCGTGGCAACAGCCGCGTTCGCAAGGTGAGCGCCGGAACGAACCTCATCACGACCATTGCTGGTGTCGGCTTGTCCGGATTCAATGGCGACGGATTGGCAGCGCTGGCTTCGCGGCTGGCGACGCCTAATTCAATTGCCGTTGATGCCGTCGGCAATGTTTACATCGGCGACCGTGAAAATTTCAGAGTGCGACGCATCATCTTCGCTTCGTCTACTGATACAACAGCGCCGACGATTGCCGTGACTTCGCCTACCACTACACCCACCTTCACAACAACCACTTCTCCGCTCACGGTCAGTGGAACGGCAGCGGATAACACAGGCGTTTTTCTGGTTCGCTGGAGCAATGACCGCGGCGGCAGTGGAACGGCTGGCGGAACGACTGCCTGGACAGCCGCGGGAATTTCGCTGCAAAACGGCGTGAACACATTGACGCTGACCGCATTGGACGTGCGAGGAAATTCCACCAGCGCACGGCTGACCGTCACATTCAACCCTCAACAAATCATTGGCACCATCGCCGGGAACGGTTTGACGGGCAACACCGGAGACGGTGGAGCCGCCATTGGCGCTCGGCTGTTTTTCCCGACAGGAATTGCCGCCGATAAAGCCGGCAACCTCTATGTCGCGGATTCGGCCAACAATCGAGTCCGCAAAATTACTCCGGCGGGCGTGATTCTGCCTTTTGCGGGCAAAGGAATGCTTGGTTCCAGCGGCGATGACGGTCCCGCAATTGAAGCCACGTTCAACCAGCCCCAAAGCGTAGCCGTTGATTCAACCGGTAACGTTTACATTTCTGACACCGGAAATCATCGCGTTCGTAAAATCGCACCTTCGGGAATCATCACCACTGTTGCCGGAACGGGCGCGGATGAGTTTTCTGGCGATGGCGGCCCAGCCACGCAAGCAAGCCTGAATCTTCCGTTTCAGGTGGCTGTTGATTCCGCCGGAAATCTATACATCGCGGATTCTTCCAATCGAAGAGTCCGCAAGGTTGCCGTCAACACGGGCATCATAACGACCATCGCAGGTGACGGTCGTGCTGGAACCGGAGGCGATGGCGGCGCAGCCACCCAGGCGCAATTCTTGTTGCCGTATGGCGTAACGGTGGATCGCAATGGCGTAATCTATATCCTGGACGCTTTTGACGGCAAGGTTCGCCGCGTAGCGACGAACGGCACGATTACGAACTATGCCGGAACAGGCAATTTCGGTTATCGTGGCGACGGAGGCCCGGCAACTGGAGCCGACATTGATCCTCAATCCTTCATCACCACCGATGCCGACGGCAACCTTTACATTGCCGATTTATTCAACCACGTCATTCGCAAAGTCACGGCAACGACCGGCATCATCACCACTGTGGTCGGAACTGGCATTGGCGGATTCAGCGGTGATGGCGCAGCGCCCGCCACTGCTCAATTGTCGTTCCCGAACGACGTTGCATTCGATTCCGCAGGCAATATGTACATCGCCGATTTGAATAATCAGCGGGTCCGTAAAATCATCAATGCCGGAACGTTGAAATCCGTTGCCAGCGTTTCCGCCGCCAGTTTCCAGGGCGAAGCGCTGACCAGCGATATGATCGTTGCAGCGTTTGGCCAAAATTTGGCAACCAGCGTTCAGGTTGGAACAACGGTTCCCTTGCCCACTACGCTCGACAGTACGTCTGTGCGTGTCCGCGACGCATTGGGCGTTGAACGACTGGCTCCGCTCTTTTTCGTGGCGCCAACACAAGTGAACTTCATGATCCCATCAGGAACGTCAAACGGAGCCGCAACGATCACGATCGTCAGCGGAGATGGAACGACTTCAACAGGGGTCGCTCAGATTGGCAGCGTCGCTCCGGGGCTGTTTTCAGCCAACTCCGATGGACAAGGAATCGCAGCGGCCGTTGCGCTTCGCGTTCGCGCAGATGGACAGCAGATTTTTGAACCGATTTCTCGTTTCGATCCAGCCAGCAACCGGTCCGTCGCAGTTCCGATTGACCTGGGGCCTGATACCGATCAGGTGTTTTTGATCGCGTATCTGACTGGCGGTCGGTTCCGAAGCTCTCTCGCTGCTGCATCAGCCAGTGTAGGCAATGCGAACGCCGAGTTGTTGTATCTTGGCCCCCAGTTCGATTTCGTGGGACTCGACCAGGCCAACATTCGACTGAACCGAGCGTTGATTGGCAAAGGCAACGTAGAAGTGAAGCTGACCGTGGATGGCAAACTCTCCAACACTGTGCTTATCAACATCAAATAATCCTTGTGATGGCCGAAAGAAGACATTTTCGCGACAGCGAAAAAATGCTTTCGGCCATCTTTTCCCGCCGCGAGGTTTGGCGGCTTGCAATCAACAGGTCAAACAGTACAATACCCGCTCGGTTGCACATCTAACCGAGCAGTACTACTCACTGAATTTCATTTTTCACCCGATTTTCGAGGAAGGAGACAGCGATAATGGCAGTTTATGTGATTTGCGAACCGTGTATTGGCACGAAGGATACCGCTTGCGTTGAGGTTTGTCCGGTGGACTGCATCCACCCGCGCAAGGATGAGGCTGACTTTGAAGGAGCGACTCAACTTTACATCAACCCGGACGAATGCATTGATTGCGGAGCTTGCCAACCTGCCTGCCCCGTGGAAGCGATTTTCCGCGACGAAGACGTGCCAGAGCAGTGGCAAAATTATATCGAAATCAATGCCAAGCATTACCAATAGTCAGTTATCGAATCTGCAGGTTTATCAAGCCGGATGCTCTCTGCTCAAAAGAGTTTCCGGCTTCTTCTTTGGCCCCTCCTTTCACTCACCCACTCAAGCATCCTTGTATTAACCTGACCACCTACACTTTTTTACATAGTAAAATTTTCAAAACAAGCACTTGTTTAGCAATTCGAATAACCTATACAGAATTATTCTCTAACTAACTAATTTTTGGGCTTGACAGAAAGTTATTAGGATAGTATCTAACCTATGCATCCCATCGCACCTGAATTCTTCAGGTAAAGAGCCCCTCGAATCATCGTCTGATCTACTGATAGTTCATTGAACCTGCTGCCAAAATAGCTTTTCGTAACTTCCCACTCACCTTGTGAAATCGAAACGCTGCACTGGCAATGAGCAGTGTAACAATCAGAAAGCTGCCATATCGCCATAAATCTGGCTAAATCATATCTCCAAAATTCCCAGCCTACACACACATACACAATCAGGCGAATGCGCGGTATCAATCTGATTTCAAACTCAAACCAAATTCGGAACAGTGGCGCTGCGCAGTCGCGACAGCGTCAACCAAACTCTGAATCACGTGCTGACACCAATCAGGCGTGCAACCGTGCGCTTATTTACAAAAGAAACTATGTAATCTGAATAACTTTTTACCCCCGCCATACCTCCCCTGAGGTAATAGCAGCTATTCGTCAGGTGCTTTTTCTTAGTAAAGCATCCCAGCCTTGACGATAGAGCAAAAACCTCGCTGCCAATGAATTATGTTAATACCCCGATAGCATAATAACCTGGCCAAAGTGTGCCCAAATACTCACTAACACGCAGAATAATCCCAGGCATGTTGCCCGCCTGATTCTGTGAAGGTACTCGTTTGCTTATTTTCAGAACCTGCAGCTCTCACCGTGCAGCCTGATTTTTAGCTAAAGGAAAATGTAATGGTGCCAAACTTTCAAGAGCAATTACCAACTGACAAACGCCGCAATTACGATTCGCATATCAAACAAAACAGAATATTGAACTGGCTTGGGATCGAACTATCTTACGCTCTGACATTAGTGCTTAGCAGTTCACTTGTGTTTGGGAATCTGGCACTCTTATTCGCCAGAGCGTCAGCCCTTCCCGTTCAGGTCATCAAATTATCGGCAGAAATCACTTCATCAACTCAGGTGAGGCTAACCTGGGTCATTACGAATCCCGAATCCATTTCGTCTATACGAGTTTATCGTGCAACAGCCGAATCTCCGCAAAACTTTGAGATGGCAGCTTCCCTTGCCTTAAACGCGCGAAGCTATGTCGATCAAACTCTGATTTCAGGGAAAACGTACCTTTATCAGGTAAAAACGGTAGCCGCAGGGGCAGTGCTTTTGTCCAGTCCGTCCAATACTGTTTCTGTAACAATGCCGGGCGCAGTTGTTGGCCCAACGCCAACTCCAATAGCAACTCCGAGACCTACGACAACACCGACTCCTGCTTCAACACCGACACCGACACCAACCCCCACTCCTGATCCGGTAAGCACTCCGCCTCCAAGCAACGAAGTCCTTTCGGCACGCGCTCTTTCTCAGACGCAGATCGAACTGTTTTGGCAAGTTCCGACAACGCGACGTATCACCAGCGTTCGTATTTACAGAACGACCGCCTCGGAACCAAATAGTTTTGTGTTTATAACAGCTGCTGGAATCTTGCCGGGCCGCTTTGTGGATTCAGGGCTTTCTCCAAACACGACGTATTTGTACCAGATCAAATGGCCTGTCAGCGGAGTCTTATTGTCTCCGCCCTCCAATACCGCCAGAGCGACAACACTTGGCGGATCACCAAGCCCCACACCGACTCCAACACCAGTGGCGACGCCGACTCCGGTCCCCACTCCAACTCCAAGACCAAGTCCAACGCCGACACCGACGCCGGTTCCGACTCCTTCGCCGACACCTAACCCAATCGCACCAAGTGGCCCAATTCCACTCGACGAAGAAGAAAAGGAATTGGTCAGGTTAATCAGCGAATATCGTGGAACCCGCGCTTTAGGGCCAGTTCGCCCATCTATTGCGCTGACGAAGTCGAGCGATTTTTTGAGCAGGGATTTGGCTACCCGCAACATCGTCAGCAAAATTGACAGTTCCGGACGAAATATCGAACAGAGAGTCCGCGCATTTGGTTACCAGCCTGCAACTACCTTCGATGGACTTGTTGCGGCAGGAAATCTCACTGCTCAGCAAGCGCTCAATGTTTGGAAGCTTTCTCCCGCAGACAATGATGTCCTGCTTGCTTCAGCCTGGAAGGTGGCAGGCATTGGCCGAACCTTTAACGCTACTACCGGTCGTTGGTACTGGGTTGTTGAGTTTGCAGGATTTTGGGATAAGACAATTCCGCTGCCTGGAGAAGACGAGGATGGCCGAATTGATGGTAATGAATGGATTCGCACTCGCCCGCCAGGGGCGGCAATTGCGGCCGGGCATCGGTTTTCCGGTTATGGCGACGACGGTGAACAGTACAGCGCTTTGCATTGCGACTTGGACGCCCCAGGCGGTTTACGGGATCGGTGCTGGAAAGACGAACCACCACAAGGCAATCCCAGTCTCTTGCAGACTTCTTCGCCGGACAATCTCGTGGGAACCTGGCACGTGCAGTATTCGATCTCGCCGACTGGAGTGGTTCACTACAATGATTACAGTGGGTGGGATGCTACTGGATTTACGATCACATACTGGATCAATGCTAATGGTACCTGGACGAGTAAAGGGTATCGCGCTTATCAGGTGCCAACGCCAACTGAAAGCGGAACCTGGACATCCGTTCACGATGCATCTCGAGATGAAGAAATCGTGACGTTTTATCGGCCAGGAAAGCCAACCGCCACCATTCGCATACACGCTGTGCGTGGTATTTTGACGCTTTTTGCCGTTGAAGGAGGCTCAGCAATGCAAGGTTTCCTGAAAGGCGTCCTTGCCGATAATAATCCGGCAGACGATCCACAAATTATTCTTCATCCTGGAATTGGATACTTCAATGCTCCCCATGGACCATTTCAGTAGCGTTTCAACTTAATCACCGCATAAGGCGCTCAAACGGATTTTCCGTGAAAAACTCAACAGCTAAATTCGCTTTGAGCGCCTTCCTAAACTGCTTGAGGAGTTATCCGTCCCCTGAAAATTCAAAATATTAGCTGTAAGTTTGCTGAGTAATATTTTGAGTGGCTGTTTTTCTAATTTTTGGCTTGACAGATTTATCTAGTGCATAGTATTAGAGAGTTGCATCCCAAAAAGCTGTGCCTTAGCAATATGATCAACATTTCATCCCCGAATCCCTAAACTACCTGAGGATACGTTGTATTATCTTTAGAGGGTTGATCGAAAATACAGCTTATGTCGCACAAGATGGTGACTAAAGCATGGTGCCCCGAATCTTGGTTCGACGCCAGTCTTCAAGTTCCCTTCTTAATTTAGAGATAAAACCTGAAAGTTATACGGCTACTCAACATACTAACCTAGTAGACTTGCTAGCTGGAAATCACAGTTCCTGTGGTTTGAAGTTGCTCCAGCAGGCGACGTGTGAGCTATTGCAAGCTTTGCATTTGCCTGACTCCCCGGCCAACTTCGATTCAGTTAGTCAAGGACAAGGCTATATTTGTACCTGGTTTCAGTTACAAATAGTTTGGTGTTGTCCAACGTGCCTGCAGGACAGTATCTCAACTGCCTTTCCGGCGCGTAATTAGTAATACAAGGTTATGTAAGTCAGGAATTCAGTTCTGTCTTCCTGTCACAAGGAGATGAATCATGGTGCCTCGAAACACTTATCCCTCTGAACACGAATACAAAATCAATCGAAAATTCTCTGTTGTGTTGACTGCTGCTTTGCTACTGAACTGTCTGCTCGTCCTCGGAACGTTCACTCTGGTCTCAGCGCAAGTTGGCGGC
Source organism: Acidobacteriota bacterium (assembly GCA_016789645.1). Lineage (GTDB taxonomy): Bacteria > Acidobacteriota > Blastocatellia > RBC074 > RBC074 > RBC074. The sequence goes on from JAEUQP010000155.1 coordinate 16,355, forward strand.
AAAAAGCAACAGACAATTGAACTTGAAGCAACGCCCATTTCAGACACGCAAATCCGTCTGAGTTGGCGCATTAACAACCCGGGAAGCATTTCCGGCATTCGCATTTACCGCGCACATTATGTAACCCCCGACAATTTCGTATTCCTTACTTCGCTACCGCCCAACGCGTTGAGCTACATTGATTCGGGATTGAAGGCGAAAAGCACCTGGCATTATCGCATTCAGACTCAGGACAGAAAGCCTGCCATGTTGTCTGCACCTTCAAATTCAGCACGTGCAACAACGCTTGCAACGGGAAGTGGAGATGGAACGAATTCTCAAAATCCATCTGACGAACCGAAAATCACGAATGAAGACCCGAATTTGGGCAATGTGATTCAGACCTTATCCGCAAAGGCGATCTCGGCGAACGAAATCGAACTGCGGTGGGCGATGCCGGGACTATCACACGTTGCATCCATTCGCGTCTTTCGTGCGTCATCAGACGATCCCAAAAATTTCGCGATGATCGGAGCTGTAGGATCCAATCTCAACCGATACGTTGATGCGGATTTGAAACCGCGCACAACGTATTACTATCACTTGAAGTACAACCAGAATAGCCACAGTGCCAACCTGTCTCCGCCGTCCAACATGGCTATGGCGACGACTCCGGATGGCGCGGATCCCAATCCTCGCAAACGTTATGAGGGTTTGCGACCGAAACCGGGAATTTTGTTCGATCTTCCTTCCGGTGGCATTGGTACGGCGATTCCCATGGACAACGAGGAAGAAGAATTCCTCTATTTGCTGAACAAATATCGCGCCGCAAGAGGTGTCGGTCCGGTTCGCGCTTCGATCAGCCTGACCATGGCTGCCGATTCTTTTGGCAAAGACCTCGCCTCACGAAATGAAGTCAGCAAATTTGATTCGAATGGCTTTGGCGTCTTCATGCGCGCTCGCGCATTCAGTTTCCCCAAGCTCGACAACACAAAATTCGACACTCTGCCGCTGGCAACTCGAATTGTGGACTTGGAAACATTCTTCAACTACACCATCCAGGCGCCTGAAAATGTGGAAATCATGCTCAGGCCAGAATGGAAAGTCGTTGGAATCGGGCGCACCTATAATAATGAAGGGACCTATTACTGGGTTCTGGATTTTGCGGATTATTGGGATAAAACCATTCCGCTTCCGGGTGAAGACACCGATGGACGCATAGACGGCAACGAACGCATCCGCACTCGTCCGCCGATTGATGCCTTGGCAGCCAAAGCCAAGTTCAGCGGTTATGGCGACGACGGCAAACCTTACGACCCGGTTCATTGTGATCTGGAAACGAAAGAATGCTGGCGCGATCCTGCACCAGCGGTTAATCGCAGCCTGCGCGAAAATTCTTATCCAGAAAACATGATCGGTTTTTGGCATGTTGCCCGTCAGGTGAATTCAAAGGGAGTCGTGCATTTCAACTCGCCCGACAAATTCGACATGACGGATTTCACCATGACACTGCTCATCAACGAAGATGGCACCTGGGTTTCGCAGGGTTACAAAACCTATCAAGACCCGGTTCCGGTGGAAGCCGGTACCTGGAAATGGGTGCATGATGCTGGCCGTGACGAAGAAATCATCACGTTTTACCGTGACAATGGTAAAGCTGCGGTGACCTTCCGAGTTCACGCCGCTCCCGGAGTGATGACAGTTTATGTGGAAGATGGTGGGGATTTCTTCCGAGGAATCAAAGCCGACAGCAACAAGAAAGATGATCCGTACCTGATCTTCTTGCCAGGTCCTGGATTTTTCTATACCCCGGCGCCCACGTTTCCAACTGCAATGCGCTGTGGGTCCTGTCCGCAAACCAATCCTTAAAACCAGTCTGTCACACAGATCGTATTTTTGCCGCAGCGGATAGTTTCCGCTGCGGCAGTTTTATTTTCTGGAAGTGAGTCGCAGTGAATTTCCGATAACAGAAAGACTGGAAAGCAGCATGGCTCCGGCAGCAATGATGGGATTCAACATCCCTGTTACTGCCAGGCTGATTCCCAGTGTGTTGTAGAAAAATGCCCAAAAGAGATTTTGCCTGACGATGCGCCAGGTCGTGTTTGCCAAATCAAAAACCAGCGGCAGCTTATTGATCGCATGGCTCATCAAGACAATGGCCGCGGCTCGCATGGCAACATCAGTTCCTGATCCAACGGCAATTCCCAAGTCAGCTTGAGCCAGCGCCGGAGCGTCGTTGACCCCATCGCCAACCATCGCCACTAACGTTCCCTGCTGCTGCATCTGTGCAATGATCGAAGTTTTTTCGTTCGGCAGAGCTTCGGCAATAAACTCGTCCGCTCCAACGATGGAAGCGACGTGAGAGGTTGCCGCGTACGAGTCGCCGGAAACAATCAGCGTTTTGACGCCTCGTTGTTTCAGGTCTTTTAAAACATCCGCTGCTTCCTGACGGATGCGGTCGCCAAATTCCATGACGCCACGCACTTGCCCGTCCCAACCAAAGTAAGCAACCGTTCGCCCCTGACTTGCCAACGGATTCGACCAATCCGCCAAACTGCCCGGAACACATTGGTCTTCTGCCAAGCGACGATTTCCTACGAACACGGAATGACCGGCGACATTGCCAATCAACCCAAGTCCCTTGCGAATTTCAACTTCGCGCGCTTCCAGCAATTTGATGCTGTCTTCTTGAGCGCGTTTCATTACGGCACGCCCCAATGGGTGCTCGGAGTATCGTTCGAGCGAAGCCACCAATTGTAAAGCCTCTTCGTTGACTCCTGTGACTTCTTCAATGCCTGTGCGCAACGCACGTTGAGGCAGCAGATCAACACTTCGGGCCATTTCGACAGAACTCAAGGCCTCTGCTCTTGCTTGAACCGGCTCAAATTTCAGCAGTGCAAAATTCCCTTCTGTGATGGTTCCTGTTTTATCGAAAACTACAGCATCCACGTGACGAACTGTTTCCAAAACCCGACTGTCGCTGACCAGAATTCCGCGCTGCGAAGCCGAGCCAATCGCAGCCGTCAACGCCAGCGGAGTGGCCATTCCCAATGCACAAGGACAGGCAATGACCAGCACGGTAATCGCTCGCATCAATGCTTCATCCGTAGTGGCAAATCCGCCCAACCAGCACACTAAAAACGTCAACACGGCAAACACAATCACTCCGGGAACAAACACGCGGGAGACTTTATCCACTGTTCGCTCCAAAGAGGATTTGCTGCTGAGCGCCTGTTCCACCATTCGTATGATCTGTGCCAGAGTCGCATCTTCACCAACTTTTTCTGCTCGAACCTGAATCACATTGCCTGTGTTCAAACTTCCAGCAACGACGCGGCTACCAGGTTGTTTTTCCACGGGCGTGGATTCACCAGTCAGCAAAGATTCGTCGGCGTGCGAAGAACCGTCTACCAAAATTCCATCGGCAGGAATTCGCTCACCAGCCTTGACGACAAACACGTCACCGACGTTCAAGGCATCCACCGAGACAAATTTTTCTTCCTTGCCTCCGAAACCACTTTCCAACAGCCGAACTTTCTTCGGCATCATTCGGTACAACAAAGCAACAGCGCGTGATGTTCGCTCTTTAGCACCCCGCTCGATGAGCTTGCCAACCAGCACCAAGGTGACAATCGCGCCAGCCGTATCGAAGTAATAATGCGTTCCGCCGAGAAACGCTTGAGCCGAGCTGTAAAAGTATGCTGCCAGAATCCCCAGCCCCAGCAGCGTTTCCATGCGCACTACGCCATTGACCAGCCCACGCCACGCCAGCCGCAAAATCGGCATTGCTGAATAAAACACGATCGGAGCCGTCAGCAACATCAATACAAATGGCAAATAACGGCTGATGCTTTCAGAAATTTTCTCGAAATAGCCGACATACAAGGCCATGCTCAGCGTCATGACATTCATCTGCAAAAATGCGCTGATCCCCAACCGCAACAGTAAGTCGCGGCGCTCGGCATTGGCAGTATCATTTTCCCCTGTGTATTCGCTGGCTTTGTATCCGAGTTGGCCGATGCGCTCGGTGATCCTGTCCGGAGGAACGTATTGCGGGCAATATTTGACCTTGACCAGATCGGAGGAAAAAAAAGCTTCGGCGGAAATCACGCCACGTTCTTTGGTCAGAGTGTGTTCGATCAACCACGCGCACGACGAACACCACATCCCTGAAACCTGCAACAAGACTTCCTGAGTCAATGCGTCTTGCGGAATTGGCGGCAACTTGGAGTTTACCTCTTTGCCGCCGGTTGCGATTACCCCAAGCGCCAAACTCCGCTGGAACACTTCGGTTTCACGTACATTCTGCCCTGACGCAATCACACCGCTTTCCAGCAAAATGGCGTACACATTCATGCAGCCCAGACAGCAGAATGATTTTTCTTCGTCGTCGAAGCTGCGTGTAAACGAATTACGTCCTATCGCTAGCCCGCAAAGGTCGCAAGTTTTGTCTTTTTTATCGTCAGTCATCAGTTAGGCTAGACGGTCTGTTCTGAACCGCTCTTGATACGCCTCAACTCGAAGCCTCGCACTACAACGTAAGCCAGTAGCGCGAACAGAAAGAAAACCAACAGCATCCAGGCGACGCTCTGCAACGTGCCGATAACGGTTTTGTAAATTTCAAGCACCCAACGATCAAAGGTAAGCGCAATCAGCGAACCATCATTCGCCCGCGGGGTGACGTACTTCTCAAGATCCCACACGCGCACGCCGCCGGAAATGCCGACGATGTAAACCGCGAAAAGAATGTAGCGTTTCCAGGTCGCGCTGAGTTCTTCGGAAACCAGCCTGTCCAGAATCTTCTTTACAGGTTGGTTGAAGAGCAAAGCCACGACAGTTGCCGTCGCCCCGGCAATCAGAAATGTAACCAACATTAAGGTCAGGAACATATCAATACCCTCCGTTTCATCTTCAGCTTAAACGTCAATGGTGATTGATGGTTTGGGAATTCACAGGCTTGCCGGTTTCATCCAGTATGATCGGGTTGGCGCGTTTGGCGATGATGTAAGCCGTTGCCAGAATGCCGATGAAAATCACCACAACCATCCCCAGAATAAAAGTCAAAATTCTGCCTTGTTGACGAGCCAGATAATCGCCGAATTGTTTTTTCATTTTGTTTTCCTTTCTGTTGGAGTGATGAACGTCATCTTGTTGTTGGTGGTCTCACCGCCGGGTTCGACGCGACTGGTAATCTGAAAGTGATTGACGCCCGGCGGCAACGATTGCGGTGGCACAGAGATTTCAAATTGCAATTGACGCTCTTCGGCAGGTTTCAACTTCAACGGCTGATCCAATTGAAGCTGCGCGCCCGGTAGATTTTCCAAAGACAACATCAGCTCTGCATCCTTGCTTTGCCGATTGGCAACGGTCATCCGGAACTTGTTGTACACACGGCCATCGTCGCCCAAACGATATAGCTCCGAACGAACGGGCGCGATTCTCACCAGCACGTTGTCGCGCATCGAAAGCACGACAAACAATCCCGACGCGTAAAACAGCAGCACCAACGCAACGATGACTCGTTTGGCATCGCGCAATCCTATGCGACGCCAAAATGCCGTTTTCTTGTCAGTCAACAACTCGCCTTTTTCGCCCCAGGCGTAATGAATCAAGCCAGGTTTGCCCAAACGGCTCAGCACGTCTTCGCAGGCATCAATACATTCGCCGCAGTGAATGCATTCAATCTGATAAGGCGAATTGCGAATGTCTATTCCCATGTGACAAACACGAACGCACTTTTTGCATTCGATACAAACCTTTTCTGTTCCCTGCCCATCGCGGTATTGCACCAGCAAGGTTTCCTTGTCGCCAAGCATTCCTTGCAGATATCCGTAGGGGCAAATGGTTTTGCAGAATGTTTGCCGCACAAATGCGAAGTCCAGAAAGACAATCAGCGTCGTGGCGGCTCCGGCGATTCCACCAGCCGTACGGATATCCAGAGTCAGCAATCTCCCCAGCAAATCGCGCGGTTCGACAAAATATGAAATGAAGACGAACGCCAGAAACACCGAAGCGACCAGCAAGACTGTGTAAAACGACACGCTGCTCATCAATTGCCGCCGCTTAGCCGGAAGCTTGATGAAACGCTTGTTGATGAATTTCTTCAACCGATCTTCGACAGCCAGCGAAGCTTCGCTGAAAATCATCTGCGGGCAGAAATAGCCGCAATAAATCCTGCCGTACAACATCGAAGCCGCCGCAATCACATACAGTAAAAACAACAGCGAAAAGAACAAAATGCCGAATTCGCTGATCCACAATTCATACCCGGCGAAGTAGAACCGTTGGCGGGGAATATCGAATCGCATGACGTTGAAAAACGGCAACGCGACAAAAATCAGAAAGCAGGCAAATTGAATCGCTCGGCGGTAGCGATGGTAGGTGGATTGTGCCGGTAACACAGGCAACTGTTTGCCGGATTTATTGACAGGTTTGGGAGCAGGTTTTACAGCCGAAGGGCTTTGCCTGGTCAGTTCCCGCTCGGCGGATAAGTTGGGGCTGCTGACGCTCATAATGGTAATCTTTGTATTGGGTTTCAGTGGTGACAATTTGCTGCTTGAGTGGCGTTCAGCATGGGCATTAAACCTCTCCACACCAAAATCGCACCCAACAACGCGACACTGATGGCAGTAAGCCGAGTTCCCCATCCACTGGCATTCAATCGCGCCAATTTCAGACTAAAAGCGGAAGAAAAGACTCCCAGCGCAAATAATGCACCAACCGTCCCCAATCCAAACGCCATCATCGCCACTGATCCTGCAAGCGCCGTGCCCGCCGCCATCGCTTTGAACAAGGCGGCGTAAATCAATCCGCAGGGCAAAAACCCCAGCAGCAAACCCAGGACAAATTTACTGCCAACCGTTGGAGATGCGATGCGGCTGCCCAACGGTCGCAAAAACCGTGTGGTATAACGCAACGGGTCAAATCGCTGTAACCAGCGATGAGGCAACAATTCCAACATCAACAATCCGGCAATCACCATCAGCGCACCAGCGATAATGGCAACCAGGTTTTCAATCCCAGCCAATCGCCCGGCCAGATCAAAAACCTGGCCGGTCAGGCCTGCAACTGCGCCCAGGAGGCTGTAGGTAACGACTCGACCTACGTTGTATGACAGATGTGCGGCAACTTGCTGACTTGCTTTCTGCAGGCTTGAGGATAGGCTGAACGAAACAACCACAGGGCCGCACATTTGTACGCAGTGCAGGCTGCTGACCAGACCAAGACTGAAAAGAATTGAAAACTCTGTCACTGACATTGCGTAATTTGACGCCGCCACCAGAGCAGTTTTCCTCAGCAGAGGCACACTACGCTGCGGAAATCTGCCCGGCTGCGGATTTGCCGTTTTGCCGTAATTTTGGGTTAGGCGCGTTGATCGTCACGCATTCGCGGTAAAAATCGAATCGTTTCATCTTGATTGCCTGCGTCGGACAACGCGAAGCACACATCGCGCAGCGAATGCACGTGGATTCGTCTTTGAGCATCATCGCTCCAAGCTCGCGCAACTCTTCATTACTATACCCTTGCAAATCTTCTGCCGAAATCCCAGCCGACTCCGAGGCCAGCTTCATCAGCAAAGCGTCCTGACGAAGTTGATCCAAACCGACCAGCTTGATCAGGTTTTCCGGACAAACATCCACACATCCATTGCAGGCGATGCAGATTGAAGTGTCAAAAACCGTGTTGATATTACAGCGCAAACAACGCGAAGCTTGTTGCCGGGCTTCGGCTTCCGGGAAATTGATTTCAACGATGTTCAACGTGGCGGCGCGCTGTTCAGCTTCAAGCGCCGGAGGATTGTGTCGCTGCAACTGATCCCAGCCCTGCGTCATCGTGTAATCGGCTGGCAGCCATCGTTTGCGAACGACCACATCAGTTCGCGTGCCGCGCAAATAATCGTGCATCGAACGCGCGGCAATTTGCGCCGACGCAATGGCGTGAATAAACAATCGAGGGCCGTGCGCGATGTCGCCGCAGGCAAACACGTCCGGCGCACTGGTTTGATAGGTTTCCGGATCAACCTTGATCAATCCGCGTTCGGTTTCCACGCCGTCTGCTTCGCTCAAAAATGAGAGGTCGGAGGTCTGGCCAATGGCGAACATAATCGTGTCGGCTTCGATGTCTTCGACAAAGGATTCGTCAAACTTCGGATTGAACTTGC
>JAEUQP010000156.1 GCA_016789645.1 Acidobacteriota bacterium
CGCCGGTTTCGCCAGCACATCCAGTTCGTGCGGCAGCAAATCGCAGGAATTGAAAAACACCATGCGATCCATCGCCCCCAGCTTCAAAAAACGCGCCAGCTTGTTCAATCGTCCACCCAGATTGAACGCCGACGATACGCCCGACAGCACAGGCCGCGCGGCATTCAACAGCATTGGATGCTGCAAAGGTCTGTAACGAACATATCCGCCCAGGGTTTCATCCGCGCCTTCGCCCGACAGCAATACCGTGACGCGGGATTTGGCGAATTCCGAAATGGCCAACAAATGAATGTCGTTGCCGTGCGCCAGCGGTTCATCGTTGAACCACGATGCCTGTTCGATGCGCGAAAACAGGTCGTCGTTTTTGACATTGAGTTCGTGATAATCCAGCCGATATTGCGCGGCGATTCGTTGGGCTAACGGCCCTTCATCATAACCGGCTTCGTTGAATCGAACGGTGAACGTCGAAATGCCTTCGCCCGCTTGCAGGGCCAGCGACGCCGCCAGACTGCTGGAATCCAGCCCGCCGCTGAGCAGCACTCCGACCGGAACATCGCTGATCCGTCGCAGATTGACAGCGTTATCAAACGTTGTGCGAAACCATTCCACCGCGTCTGTCGGCAGGGATTCACGTTTTTGTAGCACGCGTTCCGCCAGATTCCACCAGCGACGAATGCGAAGCTGTCCCGCTTTCCACGTCAAATAATGACCGGGCAGCAACCGTTTGACGCCGACAAAGGGCGTTTGTTCGCCCGCGACGTAACGAAAGCAGAGCAGTTCTTCCCAGCAGGTTTCATCAAATTCGGCAGGGACTCCGGCGGCAAACAAGGCTTTTTCTTCCGACGCGAAATACAAACCATCAGGCCGCTCGGCGTAATACAGCGGTTTGACGCCCAGCCGGTCGCGCGCAATGAACAAACTCTTTTCTTCGTTGTCCCAGATGGCAAAGGCGAACATGCCGTTCAGTTTGTCGAGCATCGCTGCGCCTTCCGCGCGAAACAGATTGAGCAAAACTTCCGTGTCGGTGTTCGAGCGAAATCGGAAGCCGCGCGCTTCGAGCGCCGGGCGCAGTTCGCGGTAATTGTACACTTCGCCGTTGTGGGCGATCTGGTAACGTCCGTCTTCGCTGGTCATGGGCATGTGACCGCGCGGAGACAAATCCAGAATCGCCAATCGGCGTGAACCGAGCGCAATGCCCGGCGCAAGAAAGTTGCCTGCGTCGTCCGGGCCACGGTGAGCCAGACTGTCCCGCATGGCGGTCAATTGCCATTCACTCGGCAACTGCTCTGGGTTGTTGAAGGCGATTCCACACAAGCCGCACATTCAAATCGCTCCTTGGTATTCAATCAGAGAATTTCGTCGAATACTTGATCCAATTGTTGTTTTACACGGGGCCAGGAAGAACGTTCCGCCAGCGCGCGCCCTTGTTCGGAGAGCTTTGCGGCCAGCACCGGGTCGTCCAGCAATGCCAGAATGGCTTCGACCATTCGTTCGTCGTCATTGTCGGGAACCAGCAATCCATTTTCGCCATTGGTCAGCAAATCCGTCATCCCACCAACGTCAGTGGAAACGACGGGCAAGCCCATGGCGCAGGCTTCGACGACGGAAACTGGCATGTTGTCAATGCGATTGGTGTTGATGAAGATGTCGGCGGCGTCGCCTTCGCGTGCTTTCGCTTCCATGTTCAAAAATCCGGGGAAGCGCACGGCATCGTCCACGCCGAGTTCTTTCGCCAATCGTTTGCTTTCGGCTTCCAGTCCTTTGTCTTGTCCGGCGATGGTCAGCGTGGCGTCCGGGCGATGTTCGCGCAATCGCGCCAACACGCGAATCGCCATCAGCGGATTCCAGACTTCGTGAAACGCCCGCATCCAAAACAGTTTGGGTTGCAATCGTTCGCGCCGCCGATACGGATATTTCGACAGATCAATCACGTTGGGGATGACGCGCGCTTGAAAGCCGTAAGGCGCGATGGCTTTCGCCAGATATTCCGACGGCGCGATCAGCGCATCCGCGCGGCTGAGCACCTGCTTCGTCCAGCGAGGAAAGCGCGCCATAAAATCGGGCATCGCTCCGCCGCGCAGCACCATGACCATGCGATGTCCAAACAGTCGCCCTAACCGGCTGGCCAGGTCTTCGACGATGAAGCTTGGCCCGCTGTAGGTATTCAACACCAAGACATCAATTTCCTTGCGGTGTTTGATGATCGTTGCCACGATGTCAGCCAGACGAACATAACGATTCGGGTGCGAGGACGCTTCAAGCGTCGTGTAACCGGATTCAGAAAACCGATCCGAGAGGATTTCGCCTTGCGTGGTGACATATCCTGGATGTCGCCCGACCAGTGGCCCAATAAAACAAAGTCGCGGAGTTCTGTTGAGCATAATCCTGTTTACCAATTCAGATGATGCTCGCGCATCCATAATTCCAGTGCGAGCAGAATGATGATTCGTTGGTACAACCCTTCGCGGCTGATGTGGCCGCCGTGAGTTGCGGTTTGCGCTTGTTGGAATTGCCGCAGCCAATGTTCGATGACCGTTTGATCGAGAAATGCGGCGATGCGTGTTGACGAAGCCAGCAGCAGATCGGCCAGCAATTCGTGAAACTGCGGCGTGACCATACGATCAAGCGGGATGCGAAATCCCATCTTGCGATGATTGGCGACCGCATCCGGCAACCAATCGCGCGCGATGGCGCGTAACACCAACTTGCCTGTGTGCCCGTCAGTTTTCAGCCGATGGGGCAATGCAAGGCCCGCCGCGACCACTTCTTCATCCAGCATTGGCACGCGGACTTCTATGCTGGCCAGCATGCTCATCATGTCCACTTTGCGCAGCATGTCCGATGTCAGATTGACGGTGAAATGTGTTTGCGTCAGTCGGCGCGACAAATCTTCCAAGCCGTTGATGCCGGCAGGTTGAAAACCGTCGAAATGACGCGCAGCGGGTTGCAGCGCGGCGAATGCGTTGGGCAAAGCCAGTTCGGCTTTTTGCTCTTCGCTCAGGTAATTCGACATTCCGGCCAGCATCTTTGCGCCGTCGCGTTCGCCGAGTTGCGCCAGCCGGACGGCTTTGGCGATTTGCCTGCCGAAATCTTGCGTGTGGTTGCGCAGCGCGCTGGCTCCGGTCAGCAGCAGGCTTTGCAGCCAACCGGGCAATTGCATCAGCCGCGTAAAGCGATTGACGCGACAAAAACTTTCGTAGCCGCCAAAGGCTTCGTCACCGCCGTCGCCTGACAACGCGCAAATGATGCCGCTGGATCGAATCGCCTGCGAAACACGAAACGTCGGAATCAGGCTGGAATCGGCGAACGGCTGGTCGAAATGCAGCAACAAGCGTTGGACGAGTTCCGGCGAGACTTCCCAATCATCGGCTGTGATTGTTTGATGTCGCGTGCCGTAACGTTCAGAAACCGCCAACGCCACGGACGTTTCGTCATACTCGCGGTCGGGGAAACTGACGTTGAATGTGGTCGGCGGTTCTGCCGCCGTTTGGCAATACGCCGCGACGACCAGCGAAGAATCAATGCCGCCGCTGAGCAACGCCGCCACCGGAACGTCCGCAACCGATTGCGCCGCGACTGCGTGCAACAGCGCATCGGACGTTTGGCGCGCGATTTCGGGTAATTGCGCCGCTTCGTTGATGTGAGTTTCCAGCCGGTAATATGCGCGCAATTGCGGCTGACCGTTTTCCACCGTCAGTGTGTGGCCGGGCGGCAAGGCGCGAATTTCGGCAAAGGCCGTTATCGGTTCCGGCACGTAACTC
>JAEUQP010000212.1 GCA_016789645.1 Acidobacteriota bacterium
AGAAACGTGGCGTAATTGGTCAGCGATTGCTCAACGGTTTTGTAAGGTTCGTCCACCCACCACGTGAACATCGGATCGTAGCCGTTGTAATGCGTAAACCAGACGCGCAACGTGTTGCGAAATCCGTTCAAGGTCATCGCAGCGCGATTGAGCACAGAACGTTTCCACTTGCCCGGTTCGGCACGCAAACTGGTTTCGAGCGAACGCCGCGTCGCGTCAATTTCCTTATTCATCGCGTTCAACGTCGAGGCGATTTTGAACGGTTCGATCTTTTCCATGTTTCGCCGGGCTTCAGCCAATTCGGTGATGGTTTTGGCAAACGGCATCAAGGGCGTGATTTCGGAAAAGGCTTTGGCGTCCAGTTCCAGTTGCTGTAATTCGTGTTCCAGGTGGGTGCGGAACAGCAGGTAATCCACTTTGCCGTCCTGGCTCATTGCGTCGAAATTCAGTTTGCCAATCGTCGCCAGCCAGTCGGAATAAAACTGTTTGTATCGTGCCTGGCGTGCGGGAGAACTTTCGACCGGGAACAATCGCCCAAGCGTGAAGCGATCAGTCGAGTATCGCTCGATCGAAGTTTTCATTTCGCTGGTCGGCGAGTCCAGGTCTTTTGCCTCAGGCACGACGGATTTAGGTTGCTGTGCATTCGTGAGAGGCGTGAACACCAGCGCCAGACTCAATCCAAACGCGAAAAACAGCCGCACGGCTGCGGAAACATGCTTGCCAGTCATAAGGGGTTCTCCTGATAGATTGTGGAAGTTCAGATATTCAAAGCTAACGACGACGCGAGCGAAATCTCGGTTGCGGCTTTCGCAGTTAAATTCTTTCGACTACCATACGGCCTCCTGCAAACATCGCTTCACTGTAACGTCACAATTTCAAACGGAGGAAAAGACATGCGTCGTTTCTTGTCGCTCGCCTTAACAATTACTGCTTTCACCTGCCTGGTTTCCTGGGCTTCTGTTTCTGCGGACAACTGGCCGCAATGGCGCGGACCGATGCTCAATGGCATCAGCAACGAAAAAAATCTGCCGACTAAATGGACCACGGAAGAAAACGTCACCTGGAAGCTGGCAATGCCGGATCGCAGCGGCTCCACGCCGATCATCTGGGACAACATGATTTTCCTGAACGTCGCTGACGGGACTAAAACCGCTGGCACGTTGTCGTTCTGGGCAGTGGATCGCACCACCGGAAAAGTGCTGTGGAAAAAGCCTCTCGGCGCAGGCGATCACATGATGCGGAAACAGAATATGTCTTCGCCTTCGCCGGTGACGGACGGCAAAACGGTTTGGGTGTTGACCGGAATGGGCGTGTTGCGCGCCTTCGATTTCAAGGGCAATGAATTGTGGATGCGCGACATTCAAAAAGAGTACGGCAAGTTTGGCTTGAACTGGGGCTATGGGTCTTCGCCATTGTTGCACGAAAACGCGCTTTACGTTCCGGTGCTGCACGGCATGCGAACGGACGATCCGTCGTATTTGCTGAAAATTGACAAAGCCACGGGCAAAACTATCTGGCGGCACGAACGGCCAACGCCTGCCCACACGGAATCGCCCGACGCCTACATCACTCCTGCCGTGTTGAAACAGGGAAATTCGCTGCAAATCGTTCTCAGTGGCGGCGATTGCGTCACCGGCCACGATCCGGCGACCGGCAAAGAACTCTGGCGAGCGTACGGATTGAATCCGCAAAACATTCCGTTCAATCGCATCGTCAATTCGCCGATTGTGTTCGATGGTTTGATTTATGCAGGCAGTCGGGGGAATCCGTACATGGCCGTCAAAGCCGGAGGCAGTGGAGACATCACGAACACGCACGTCGCCTGGACGTTTGCCGCCGGGCCGGACGTGCCAACGCCGGTGACGGACGGGAAATACTTTTATGTGGTGCGCGACAACGGAACGATGTTCTGTCTGGACGCCAAAACCGGCAAAGAGATTTATGCCAATCAGCGATTGAAACCCGGCACGTACAGCGCGTCTCCGGTGCTGGCTGACGGGAAGATTTATGCGACCAGCGAAGAAGGTTTCACGGTTGTGGTCAAAGCCGGGCCGCAGTTTGAAGTGTTGGCCGAAAACGCGCTGGGCGATTATTGCCTGAGTTCGCCCGCGATTTCCGATGGCCAGATTTTCATGCGTACGTCGGGCTTTTTGTATTGCATTGGCAAACGGGTGAAGAAGTAATCGGATTCTTCCGCATAACGCCATGAGGAAATGCCGGTTGGCTGAAAGAGTCAGGATTCCCTGAGCAAGGTGGGGTTTTGACTCTTTCAGACCTGGCTGTTTATTCTGTCGAAGCTTTTCGGTTCTGTTTGCTGATCCGGCAAACTGGTTGTGAGATCACCAGTCCAAAACAGTTTTGGTTCGGGAATTATGTTTTCACTAAAGACGAACAAATGGTTTTTGCTGTTGACCGTGATGGCGGCGTGCATTGCGTCTGTGGTCATCGTGCAAGCTCAATTGCCGAACCTGGACGCTGAACGGGAAAAAGCGGCCAACGTCGCTCGCGCCAGAGAAGTCATTCAACAAGCAAGGAGTGTTGCAGGATTTGAACTGGTGCAGACCCTCACGTTCAAAGCGCAGACAGAACGGTTCGTTAAATACTTCAGCGTGCAATCTCCGACCAAAGTCGTCGAGAACGACAAAACGCTTTCCGGCAAAATCGAAGCGGAATTCTGGTTTCCGGATCGGTTTCGGCTGAAGTTGAAATCTGACACCTTGACCGGGTTTGACGTGTCGCACACCGAAATTTTGAATGGGGAACTGGCCTGGCGAGATCCACCAATGCAGGTTCGTTCTTTCGGGCAGGATCGCCGGGTGATTGATGTCGGCGATGTCGAACGCACGATGTTGATGCAAACGCGCACCGCCAAACAGCAAGTCGCCTTGTATACGCTCGGCTGGTTACTGCAAACGCCTTCTTCAGTGGCAGTGGAAATGAGCTATCTGGGAGTTGCAAATCTGGAAGGCCAGCAGTGCGACGCAGTTTTGGTGGAAGGGCAGGAAGGATTCCGAAAGATTTTGTTGCTGGATCGCGCCACGCGATTGCCCGCCGGGTTGGCAGTCGTGTTTTACGAAGCTATGCGCGAAACCGTCATCGTCGAAGCTCACGCGTTTGATCGCCGGTTTATGCGCGACACGTACGCACGTGCGCGGCAGGAACGTCTGGCGCGGTCAAAACCTCCGCAGCGCCACGAAGTGATCTGGCGATTTCTGGATCATACAACGATCAATGGCGTGACTTTGCCGCAACGCGTCAAGGTGACTCTGGATGGCAAAACCATCGAAGAAATGACGGTCGGCGAATACAAGGTCAATCAGCCTCTGAATCCGAAACGCTTTGAGGGCAAACCGGAAGTGAAATACTGAGCCGGAAACGCTAACCGAGACTTTATTTCCAGACGACCTCAGCAATTCTCAGATTTACGTTTTTCCCCTTCAACTTTTCCGTGCCGAGCGGTTTCAAGGTAAAGCTTTCGTCCAACACCTGCATCGTGTTTTCGCTAATCACGATTTGGCCGGGTTGGGCCAGACTTTCCAATCGCGCGGCCGTGTTGATGGTGTCGCCGATGGCTGTGTAATCCAGACGCGTTTCTGAACCGATGTAACCGACAATTGCCTGACCGGTATTGATGCCTATGCCGATGGAAATTGGCGGCAGGTTTTCAGATTCCAGTTGCTCGGCAAACCGCACCATCGCACGTTGCATTTCGACAGCCGCCCGAACAGCCTGCACGGCGTCCAATTCGTTGACGTAGGGCGCGCCGAATAACGCCATCAATCCGTCGCCGATGTATTTGTCCAACGTTCCACCGTGGCGAAAGATGATTTCGCTGACCATCGAAAAATATCGGTTCAACAGGCTGACGATCAGCTCCGGCGTGCTGTTTTCGGAAAGCGTCGTGAAGTTGCGAACGTCGGCAAACAGCGCGGTGACTTTTTGGCGAACGCCGCCGAGTTTGATGCGTTCGGGCGAGCGCAAGATTTCATCCACCACCTGACGCGGCAAGAAGCGTTCGAAGCTGGATCGCGCCTGCGATTGTTTTTGCAATCGTTCGTAGGTGATGACCGTATTCAAAGCGATGCCGGTGTGAACGGCGACGGCGTTGAGCAAATCCAGATCGTCTGCGGAAAAGGCTTCCAGATCGTCTTGCCGATCCACATACACGATGCCCAGCAATCCGCGCGGGCCGACAATGGGCGCCGCCATCACCGATTGAATCTGATTGTAGAGAATGCTTTTCGACGAAAGACCGCTGTCCGGTTGCATTGCGTCTTCCAGCAACACGGAAACGCGTTCGCTGGCGACTTTGGCAAAAATTGTCTGGCTGATGGGCAACGGAGTGCCGACTTCGCCTGCCTGTCGCATGCGTGCGGCAACCTGCTGGAAATCGCCTTGCTCGGTTTTGCGAAAGATAAAACAGCGCGATGCCGACGTGGTTTCTATCAAAATGTCGAACACCTGTTCGTAGATTTCTTCGAGCGAAAAGACCGAACTGAGTTTCTGATTGAGTTCGTAAAACAGCCGCAGAATGCGTTCTTTCTTTTCCAGTTCCTGGCGGTAGACGATGGCTGGCACTTCCTGGGACGCCGAGAAACTGTGCAGCGCCGAAACCGCCAGCAAATCATTGGGCGTTTTCTGCATGACTTCGCGGAACGAATCCACAGGCAATTGCGTGCGTAACGGGTCAGTGCGCTGGAAAAGCAGCGTGCAAGAACCCATTTTGATCTCATCGCCTTCTTTCAGCTTGAAATCGGAATTGGGTTGAATGCGTTGGCCGTTGACGAACGTTCCGTTACCGCTGCCCAAATCGCGCAACACGATTTCCGAATCAAGTTTCAGCACCAGGGCGTGCGTGCGCGACACGCGCGGATCATCCAGGATGATGTCGTTTTTCAGCTCTCGCCCGATGGAGATTTCCGGGCGGCTGATCTCAAAAGTAAAGTTTTTGTTTCCGGGAGTCTGAACGTAAAGATTCGGCATACTCAAAACTCGTATTCGCGCCCCACCTCAGCGATTTGAATGCGCGGATGGTTCAATTCGGCAATTTCCGCCGCCACCTGACGATGATACATGGCTTTTAGATGCACGGCATACACCGGCACGCCTGCCTTGATCTTGGGCAATTCTTCGAGCAGCGTCGCAGGAGAGTGATGGCACGAAACTCGCGCCAGATCAGTCAGCCGATTGGGAAATGACAGGTCTATGAACACGGCGCGGAGCTTGTCGCAGTCTTGCGCGATTTGCCAGATGTGGTGGGTTGCGCCCGTGTCAGAGGTGAAAAGCAATGCCGAATGATCGTCTTCCACCAGCAAGCCGTGCGTCAAAATCGTATGCGTCACGGTGATCGGCGTGATTTTCAACCCTTCGGCGATAAAACTTTCAGCAGAGCGGATCGGGTGATAAGCGATCAAATCGGTGTGCGCATTTTTCATTGTTTCCAGCGGAATCCAGACTCGCGGCGTCAGCAAGTGCTGCTGAATCGCTTCAAAGTCCGACGGCGTGGCGTACACCTTGATCGGTTCGCGCAATTCTTCAAAAAGATCCGTGACCATCAACGGCAGCGAAATCACGTGATCCAGATGCGCGTGCGTGATGACGATGGAGCGAATTTTCAACTGCTCTTCGGGCGTCAAGCCAATCGCCAACGATCCGGCGTCAATGGCCAGCGAATCGTTGATCAAATAGCTGGTCAGCAATTGCCGCCGACCATCGAGCGTGCTGGGAACGATTCTGAATCTCACAATGACAACAACGACCGCGGGTTATTGCAATTTGGAGCGAAACTGCGCGATTGATGGATTGCCGGGGCTGGCCTGTTCCAGTTGCTTCAAACTTTCTGCTGCTGCGGCTTTATTGCCTGTTTCGATCAGCATCTGGGTCAGGTTTTGCAGTGTTTTTTCGTGACGCGGATCAATTTTCAGCGCCGCCCGGAAATATTCTATCGCTCGATTCACATCGCGCGGCTGGCGCAGATAAAAGGTCAATCCCAAATCCATTGTCACGGTGGCGTCGGCGGGTTTGATTTTCAGCGCCTGCTCGTACCACTTGGCGGCGTCTTCATACCGCGCCAAATCGAAGGTTGTGTCGCCGAGCCGTACCAGCAATTCATGATCGTTCGGTTTGATCTTCACGGCGTTCAGATAAAACTCCAATTCGCCTTCCTTGCGGTTGATCTGCCGAAACTGGTCGGCGGCTTTCATCTGCGCCTCGAAGTTCGTCGGGTCTTTGCGGGCTTGTTCGATCACGGCGACGACTTCGCCTTGCGGTTTGCCGCCATCGTCGCTGGATGCGCCATTGGCGGGCGGATGATCCGGCGGGAGGGAAGCGGATTGAGCCGCCGTTCCTGATTCTGCCACAGGCGGTTTGCCGTTGAGCGAGTTTGTTCCGGTGTAACCGATGATTAACCCGATCAGCAGGCCGATGATTCCATACAGTGAATTTTCTTTGCTCATGAACTTTGAATCCGTCAAATAAGAACTGAGCGCCGCGTTGCCGGGCGCTCGGAGTTGGTCGCAATCATTTTTTCTCGTGACATTCCGCGCACTTGGTTGGCCCTTCGCCCTGTTTTTTCGCTGATGACGCGTCTTTGGGTTTGTGCTGGATGTCTCCCTGATGGCATTCAATGCAATTGTAGTGATAGGCCTCTTTGCTCCATAGCTCTACGCCGTCCTTGTTTTTAGGGGTTTTCGGATCGCCCTCTTTGCGAACGTGGCATTCGGCGCAAAGCGGCACTTTGCCGTCTTTGCCTGCCGTAAAGCTTTCCGCCGTCATGGTTTTGTTGTTGGTGTGATGGCAAAACACGCAATCCGAATATCCGTAATGTTTCTGGTGGGTGAACTTCACTTCGCCCCATTTTTCGTCCACCGATGGAATGATGACATCATCGCCTGGGAGTTTTTGGCCTTGCGCCAGAAGATGATTCGCTGCCGCAAGTCCCGGTAACAATCCGGCTGATGCAGTCAGGAAACAGGCTGTAGCAAAAACGGCGACTATCAACAACTTCAATTTCATCGTGATTTTATCTCCTGGGGGTCAGTTGAGTTCGGTTAAGTTTGATCCACAGGCGCTATGGATAAGCGCTATCTCTAAGCGACAGCGGTAGAGTAAATCGGCGGGTTCGCAACGTCAAACACTCGTTCCATTCAGGAGTACCGAGCAGTGATTCGCCTCTCCTGATAGCTTGGCTGTCCATAAAATTGACAAAAGCCGGAAATAGAATGATTATCCAAATCGCTTGGCCGGGATGATGAAACGCAGTTTTCGGTCATCAAGTTCGTTCCGGCTTTTTCAGGTAAACGAAACGGGTTTCCTAAATCTACAAATCAGGCAGGTACATCAACAATGAGCACTGGAGAGCCTCGCACGATTAACGAGCTGTTCAGTCAGGCAGTCGAGCGCCGCTCTGACCGCGTGGTCATGAGTTACAAGCGCGATAAGAAATGGCATGACATCACAGGCGCTCAATTGCGTGAGCGAGTGCGGAATCTGACGCTGGGATTGCACCGAATCGGAGTGCGCGTGGGCGACAGAGTTGCGCTGCTGGCTGAAAGTTGCCCCGAATGGAGCATGACCGATTACGCCATTCTTTCCACTGGGGCGGTCAATGTGCCGATTTATCCCACCCAGGCCCTCGATCAAGTGGCGTTTATCCTTCGCAATAGCGGCGCGCGCGTCCTGTTTGTCGGCAGTGGCAAACTGCTGCGGCGCATCCAACCTGCCCTCGGGCTATTGAAAAAAGAAGAGCGCCCGCAACTGATAATCTTCGAACAGCCGAAAGACGACAAAGAAAAAGTTGACGGGATGATGTTGATGGAAGAGTTGGAATCAAGCGGCGCTGAACTTTGCGCGCAGCAACCCGAACTGTTTCAGCAACTCGCTTCGCAAGCTCAGACCGAAGACCTGGCAACCATCATTTATACTTCCGGAACGACCGGCGAACCCAAAGGCGTGATGTTGACGCATCGCAATCTGGTGTCGAACGTGCTCAATTCCGGCAGTGTATTTGATCTCCGTCCTGACGATGTGGCGTTGAGCTTTTTGCCGCTTTCGCACGTCTTTGAGCGGACGGTTTTATACATTTATTTAAGCTTCGGGGTGCAGATTTGTTTTGCGCGGGGCGTTGAAACCGTCGCTGAAGACATCAAGGAAGTTCGTCCGACGGTTGTCACCGCAGTGCCGCGCCTGTTCGAGCGGATTTACGCCACGATCAACAAACGCGCAGCGGAAGCTCCGCCGATGAAGCAGAAAATCTTTCATCGCGCGGTAGAAGTTGGTCGTCAGGTGGCTATCTTGAAAGATCAGGGCAAAAGCGTTCCTTTGCGGCTGGCATTGGAATTGAAAGTGCTCGACAAACTGGTTTTCACCAAATGGCGCGAAGCCGTTGGCGGACGTATGCGGTTTTTCGTCGCTGGCGGAGCCGCTCTTTCGCCGGAACTGGCTTACATCTTTGCCGGAGCCGGGATTTTGATTTTGCAAGGGTACGGATTGACGGAAACATCGCCTGTGGTGTCGTTCAATCGCCCGGAAGCCAATCGCATCGGAACCATTGGCCGGGAAATTCCCGGTGTCAAAGTCAAAGTCGCGCAAGACGGAGAATTGCTGGTGCAGGGCGACAACGTTATGCAAGGGTATTACAACCTGCCTGACGAATCCGAACGGTGTTTGCAGCGGCACGAAGATGGTCTTTGGTTTCACACAGGCGATATCGGAACTGTTGATGCCGACGGATACATTCGCATTACGGATCGCAAAAAGGATTTGCTCAAAACCAGTCTGGGCAAATACATCGCGCCGCAACCAATTGAAAACATGATTCGTACGATCCCAATGGTGGAGCAGGCAATTGTCATCGGCAACGCGCGCAAGTTTCCATCGGCGTTGATTGTTCCTGCGTTCGACCAGCTTAAGGCGTACGCCAAATCGCTGAGCGTCGAAGGCAAAGAGTTAAAAGACCTGGTTCGTCATCCGCGCATCATCGAATACTTCAAGAAAAAGGTGGATGAAGTCACCAAAGAATTGGCGCCGCACGAAAAGATCAAAAAAATTGCATTGCTGGACCAGGAATTTTCAGTCGAAGGTGGGGAACTGACGCCGACGTTGAAAGTCCGCCGCAAATTTGTCGAGGATAAACACAAGGAAGTCATTGATTCGCTGTATCCCAAATTTGAAGCTGAAAGTTAGCGGCAGAGAGTTCGAAACGGCTCCCGATCTTCACACTTGAGAAATCAGGTCAGGTACAAATCCTGACCGACTGCGTAGCACGAAGAATCGTGTTGGTACAAAAGGTTCTTCGTGCTTCTTCGTTTTGAAGCGGAGTTGTAAATGCAGCAAAGTCCAAACCGCCAATCCATTTTCATCGAATTAGCCAAAAGCCTTCTGCCAATTACGCCGATGGGCAAAGCCATGCTGGCCGGAGTCGTTGTCTGGTTTGTGAACTGGATTTTTGCTGATGCGGAAACGCTGTGGGGAAGTCGCGCGCTCAAAACGCTTTTCGATGTGTTGTCCGCCTTGGCGTTGATTCCGCTGGCCTATTTCCTTTTTGGGGCAGTGCGATCGGTGACGGCAGGGTTGTTGTGGCGACTCCGGCGGCGGTTGATCGTCACTTATTTACTGATCGGCGCATTGCCGTTGTTGTTGGTGGCGCTGTTGGTCGTATTGGTCGGCTGGGTGGTGGTGATGCAATCCAGCGCCAGTCTGGTCGAACGCCAACTGGAAAGTTATCTGGAACAATCGCGGGCTGCGGCTCGCTCGCTCAGCCGGGATTTGAGCGATGTGAACGCTGAACGATGGCAGGCCGAACTGATGTCGCGACGATTGCAGGAGCGCGCAGACGTGCTGTCCCCAATGTTTCCGGGCATTACGCTCAAGCTGCGCCAGGAAAGAGGCCTCAATTTGACGGTCACAGGCGTTGCGCCGGAAGGCGTCCAGGCGCACACGGAATCTGTCGGTGTGGACACGGCGATTACTCCCGACTGGATGAGTGAACCGGAATTTCATGGCTTCGTAGTCGAAGAAGCCCCGGACGGCGAACGCAGAGTGTTTGCGCGTCACATTCTGCGGCTTACCGCGCCAGCGCAAACGGTATTTCAACTCAGCTATCCCATCGGAGACGGATTGTGCGAACGGCTGTTTCGCACGACCGATTTGAAGATTTCGCCCAGCCAGGCGCGCGTTTCGCTGATGATGACTCCCACGGGCGGTCAGGTGGACAATTCCGATCAAAGTGTCTTTCAGCAGAATGGGCAACAATCGGAAGAACAGATTACCATTCCAACCGGTATTCCAATTTTTGAACCCGTGGTTGAATGGCGAAGCGGCATCAAGCGGGAACGCG
The DNA here is from genome assembly GCA_016789645.1 of Acidobacteriota bacterium. Taxonomy (GTDB): domain Bacteria; phylum Acidobacteriota; class Blastocatellia; order RBC074; family RBC074; genus RBC074. The sequence goes on from JAEUQP010000212.1 coordinate 10,337, forward strand.
ATGTGCTGGTTATTGATTCGGCGTTTTTGTCGCCCGGCAGCATCTGGCAACGCGTGCAGCAATTCAAATCCGGCAGCACGTTGGGCAGCGTCATTTATGTGGTGATTGCCTCGCTGGCTTTCGTATTTTTCCTGATCGCGCTGGCGGCGATTGTCTCTGCGATTTTTCTGACTCGTTCGATCACCGGAGCGGTGCATTACCTGTATCAAGGCACGCAGAAAGTCGAAGCCGGCGATTTCGATCACGAAATCAAGATTGCAGGCAAAGATCAGCTCGCTTCCTTGAGCGGCGCATTCAACCAGATGACTCGTTCGATTCGTGATTTGCTGCGCGTCTCAGCGGAAAAGCAGCGGCTGGATCAGGAAATGAAAATTGCTGCGCAGGTCCAATCACGGCTCTTTCCGCGTTCGACTCCCCAAACGATTGCGCTGGATTTTGCCAATGGAGTTTGTATCCCGGCGCGTTCGGTCAGCGGCGATTATTACGACTTTCTGGATGTTGCGCCCGGTGTGATTGGCGTTGTCGTCGCCGACGTTTGCGGAAAAGGCGTGTCGGCGGCGTTAATGATGGCGAACCTGCAAGCTAATTTGCGCGGTCAGGTGCAGGTTTATCACGACGCTTACAATCTGAGTTTGGCGGCACAGGCAGAACGATCTGTCGGGAGTCAAATGACGATGACGCGCGCTGCCGAGTTGCAGACTCATCCTGTTCGCCGCATCGTCAAACGAGTCAATCAGCATGTGACCGAATCGGTCATGGATTCCAGCTTCATCACGTTTTTTTATGCGGAATTCGATGAACGTAAACACAGATTGCGATACGTCAATGCAGGCCATAATCCGCCGTTATTGTTGCGCGCCAAATCCGGGTATGTCGAAGCTGAACGGCTCGATCAAGGCGGCACCGTGTTGGGATTGTTCTGCGATGCGGAATTCGAGGATGCTGAATTGACACTGGAATCGGGGGATGTGCTGGTGGCTTTCACGGATGGATTGATCGAAGCTCGCAACCCCGATGGCGAAGAATTTGGCGAAGAGCGATTGATTCAGTGTCTGGCAAAGCTTGCCAATCTGAACGCCACAGCCATGGAGGCGGAAATTTTACGCGCAATCAAGGAATGGACGCACGAGGCAGAACAAGAAGACGATTTGACGCTGGTGATCTTCAAAGTCCTTTGAGGTTAAGCCCGCAACGCCGCCGTTCCATTCTTCAGTTGATACTTCACAGATTTCCCTCAAACCCTTGAGCGTATGAATTTTTGGAACTTTGCCACACAAGCCGCGTTCAAGCGCCTGTGCGAGCGAGATCGGCATCGGACATTCCAACAGCAGTAATCCTTATCTGAAATATGCATCATCGGTTTTGTAGACTGTTTGAAACTGAGGCGCGGTTTGCCTACTCACTGGCGGGCGCAGTTTTGTGCGTTGCGTTCATAAGTCTTTCAGCCGGGATGATGACTGCTGCGAATGCTATTACAACGTTGGCACAGATAAACGTTGTTGAGTTTCAGCCGGAACTTCAAGATTCAAAACCATCCAGCACGACAATGACTCGTAAGAGCAGCGGGGGATCGCTGGGGGTTTATCTTGGCGACATCAATGAAGAGCGAGCAAAAGAATTGCGGTTGACGGAAGCTCGCGGAGCGCTGGTCGGCACGGTCGAGGAAAGCAGTCCTGCTGCTAAAGCTGGGTTACAGGTGAATGATGTCATTCTGACGTTCAACAATCAGCCGATTTTCAATCCGACTCAACTTTTCAGATTGTTAAGCGAATCCGCTCCGGGCACATCTGTCACGTTGGGAATCAGCCGGGGCGGAGCTTCGTTGAGCAAGGCTGTGACCTTGGGCCAGCGTCGCAGCGCGCAGCGTGAAGAGCGGCTGAAGTTATATGCAGAAGCCGAAGCGCACCTTGCGGCGGCAGAAGAAGCGGCGCGAGCCAAAGAGGAAGCTAAAGCTCGCGGCAATGAGAAAGACGTCGCAAAGTTCGCTGAAGAAGAAAAAGTCTTTCGGCGTATGGCGGAGGACAGTCGAGCCGCGATAGACAAGGATTTGCAAGAAGGAAAGATCAACCTTCCTGCACCCGCTCAACAGTCCGGGTACAGCATTCTGGCTGCCAGATACCAACTCGGCGTCAGGGTGACACCGCTAACAGGGCAATTGGCCACTTTTTTCAATGTCAAAAACGGTGTGCTGGTCAACGAAGTCAGAGTTGGCGGGGCAGCGGAACAAGCGGGAATCAAAGCCGGAGATTGTATTACCGCCGTCAACGGCGAGCCGGTTGATTCGTTGGCGGATTTGAATCGGCTTGTGGATGTCACCAGCCGGGTGAATCAGGATCAGAAAGCCCAGAGCGTTGGAGAAGCGACGCTCAACGTGATGCGAGAACGCACCGAGCTTTCGATCAAGGTGAAATTCACTCAACGATAGTTTTTCAAGTGTGTGTGTTTGGTGTTCAGGGTGAGGTGTCCGAACTGTTTCGGACCCCGATTTTGTGAGGAGGCGACGTTTGCCTCCTCATTTTTTTTGTTCCTCACTGCCACTTTGTTTCTCACCTGTGATAATTTTGATTCGATAGTTCAACAATTCCGCCACAATCTAAGGAGGAAAACGAATGGCGACATTCCAGGCCATTTTGCGCCGAACCTTGCTGACGTCAGCGATTGCGTGTTGTCTGGTTGCAGGCGCATTGGCGCAAGGCCAGGCCGATTCCAACAGCCGCGTAACTCTGTTGCAGTTGAACGATGTTTATCAGATTTCACCTGTGGATAGAGGCAAAAATTCCGGCTTGGCGCGCGTGGCAACCTTGCGGAAAAAAGTCCTGGCTGAATCGCCGAACACATTATTTTTGCTGGGCGGCGATACGATTTCGCCTTCCGTCGCTTCGACCATTTTCAAAGGCGAACAGGTCATTGCCACGTGGAATGCCCTTGGCCTGGATTATGCCGTGCTTGGCAATCACGAATTCGATTTCGGCAACGACATTCTGATTCAGCGCATGAAAGAATCGAAATTCGTCTGGCTGGGAGCGAACGTTTTTGATCGTGACACTGGAAAGCCCTTCAACGGCATGCCGCCTTATATCATTCGCACTTTCGGCAATATCAAAATTGGTATTTTCGGACTGCTGACCACCGACACGGCGACGAGTTCCAGCCCAGGGAAAAACATCCGGTTCGTGGACCCGATTCTGGTTGCGCGACAACTGGTTCCGAAGATGCGTGCCGAAGGGGCGACAATCATCGTTGCCGTCACGCATCTGGCGATGCCCGAAGACAAGAAACTGGCGCAAACCGGATTGGTGGATGTGATTCTGGGCGGCCACGAGCACGAACTGCTGCAATCGCACGCGGGACGCACACCGATTTTCAAATGGGGATCAGATGCGCGTGTGTTGGGGCGAATTGATTTGAATATCAATCCTCAAACTCGGCGATTGGAAAGCATGGATTGGGCAGGAATTCCGGTCACGGACGCAACGCCGGATGATCCGGACGCCGCCAGGGTGATTGCCGAATACGAAAAGAAGTTGTCCGTCGAGCTCGACAAACCGCTTGGCCGCACAACGGTCGAACTGGACGGAACCAATCTTGGCAGCCGCACGCGCGAAACCAATCTGGGCAATTTGATTGCTGACGCGTTTCGCGCGGGAACCAAAGCCGACATCGCCATCGTCAATGGCGGTTCCATTCGCGCCAACACTACGTTCGCTGCTGGTCCCATCAGCAAACGCGATGTGGTTTCGATGTTGCCGTTTGAAAACCCAATCGTGAAATGCGAAGTCACGGGCGCTCAGGTCAAGGCCGCGTTGGAAAACGGCGTCAGCCAGGTGGCCGAAACCAGCGAAAGCGGGCGCTTTCCGCAAGTCGCCGGATTGTCGTTTGAATATGATGCTCGAAAATCGGCTGGTTCACGCGTGGTCAGCGTGACCATCAATGGACAGCCGCTGGACGAAAAGAAGGTTTACACAATGGCTTCGTCATCGTTCCTGATTGAAGGCGGGGACGGTTACACGATGTTCAAAACTTCGAAGCTGTTGATTGCCAGGGAATCGGCAGCGATTGACAGCGCCATGTTGTCGGATTTCATCTCCGCCGCCGCAGAAGTTTCGCCAAAAATCGAAGGTCGCATCAAACGTGTGAATTGACACAAGTCAGGTGCAAGACAGACCTCGTTCAAGCCCATTCATTCTCAATGGAGATTCAGGTTTATGCTTAAAAAAGTTTTCTTTCTTGTTTCATGCTTCTTGTTGTTGGTTGCGGCAGGATGTTCCAAGCAGCCTGCTGCTCCGGCAACCAAACCTGCCACAACGCCTCAACCGGCAAC
>JAEUQP010000247.1 GCA_016789645.1 Acidobacteriota bacterium
ATTTCGCACCATCACCGTTTCGGCGTTTCCGGTGCCGGGCGTGTTGCCGTCGCAAGTGTTCAACGCATCGCGCACCAAAATGGATGAATTCGAGCGGTCGTTGCCGCCCGGTTACAGCATCAGCATCGGCGGCGAACGCGAGCAACGCTTGAAAGGATTCCGCGATTTGGCCGTCGTCATGGCGGTGTCTGTGCTGGCGATCTTTTTGGCGCTGGTGGTTCAGTTCAAACACGCCATCAAACCGCTGTTGGTGTTTTCGGCGATTCCGTTCGGCATGGTCGGCGCGTTCGCCGCATTGTGGGTGATGGGAGCGCCTTTCGGCTTTATCGCCTTTTTGGGAATCGCCAGCCTGATCGGCGTGATCGTGTCGCACGTCATCGTGCTGTTCGATTTCGTTGAAGAAAAACACGAAGAAGGCGAACCGCTGCGCGAAGCCTTGCTCGACGCAGGCATCGCCCGCTTGCGTCCAGTCATGATTACCGTCGGCGCGACGATTTTCGGTTTGGTTCCGCTGGCTTTGAACGGCGGGCCGTTGTGGGAAGCGTTGTGTTATGCGCAAATCGGCGGCTTGCTGCTGGCCAATTACGTGACCAAGCTGCTGGTTCCGGCGCTGTACGCGATCTTCGTGCTCGACCTGAAACTCATCAAATGGGAAGGCCACGAAACCGGAAAAGCCACAACACCATTGAGCACGAAGCCGCTGGCGACCAGACCGTTGTCCTAATGGTCAATCGTTTTATCGTCGGCCACGCCGAACTTCTTCCAGCAAATTGCCGATCGAATCGCGAATCTGCTGGGTGAAACGCGCATATTCCTGATCGAGTTGTTCGCGGGATAGTGTGGCGTCTCCGTCGGTGGAAGGCGGCAAGAGTGGTTTGCCGAAAGTGATACTGATCGGCTTCAAGCGAATTTTGTCTCCGACTTTCGACCAGGCGTCGAACGAACCGTGAATGACGGTGGGCACGATGGGAATTTGCAGTTCGCGCGCCAGAATCGCCACGCCCTTTTTGAACACCTGCAATTCACCATCGCAACTCAGCGAACCTTCCGGGAAAAGCAGCAAATTCTGTTTCGCCTTCAATCCAATGGCACTGATGCGCATGGCGCGTCCCAGATTGGTGTCGGGATCAACCGGCACGATGCGGCCAATGCGCGCTATGACATCCTTGATGCCGCCGCTGAAAAATGGCGTAAAGCCCAAGGTGAACATGTTTCGCAGCACGCGGTATGGCAACACTGAACTCATCAGCGGGCCGTCCGCGTAGCCTTGATGATTCGGGCAAATCAGAAACGGACGCTCCTGCGGCAGATTTTCCAAGCCACGCACTTTCAATCGAAACAGCAGTTTTCCCAGCAGAAAAATGAACCGCAAAAACACAAAGTGAACGATGCGGGAAAAAGCGTTGGGTTGCAGAATGTATTTTGCCGCCATGTCGTCCGTGTCGGCGGTGGCAATGATTTCTTTCCAGGTGACGGGCGTTCGTTGCGCCTGGTCGCCGGTTGCAGTTTGGCCTTGTTCGATTTTTTGGGCGACGGTTTTCAACAGTTCCCGCACGGTGAAGGTTTGGCTGGCGACTTCATCGCCGAGATGAATGTGCAGCAACTGTTCGATCTGCATCAACACTTCGATGCGTTGCAGCGAATCGAAGCCCAAATCCAGTTCCAGATTCATATCCAGATGAATTTCGCCATCCATACGCGATTCGCGTCGCAATACGTCCAGCACCTGCCGCGAACTGTCCATCGCCTGTAACAACTCGTCGCCTTCCGCCGGAACGTAAGCGCTCAGGCTTGCTTCCGGCTCCGTGTTGGCAAGCTGGTCGGCAACGATAAACCGCTGAATCTTGCGGCTGGCCGTGCGCGGCAAGGGTTCGGTGCGCAATTCGTAACTCAGCACGCGTTTGTATTTCGGCAGCGACGCCGAAAACTGCTCGATGCTTTCGCGGATGATTTCCTTGGAATTGACGATGCGTTGTTGCCGCAAATAATCGAAATCGGGAACGATCACCGCGTGCAATCGCTCCGAACCGGAATAGCCATTGTTGCCTGCCAAGCCCAACACACACATTTCCTTGATGTACGGAATCTGCTGGTAATGCAGCTCGATTTCTTCGGGGTAAATGTTTTTGCCCGAACTCAAGACGATCATTTCCTTGCGGCGGCCTTTGATAAAAATGTTTCCGGCGGCGTCCTGCGTCGCCAGATCGCCGGTGTAAAACCACCCGTCGCGCAACACTTCTGCGGTTGCTTCCGCGTCGTTCAGGTATCCGCGCATGACCGATGGGCCGGAAATTGCAATTTCACCGACGCCGAGTTCGTCTTTGCCCACCAGCCGGATTTCCGTTCCCGGCAACGGTTTGCCCGCCGAGCCAATGATGTTGTCGTCAAACGGCGTAAAGGTTCCCGCGCC
>JAEUQP010000992.1 GCA_016789645.1 Acidobacteriota bacterium
TTATGAAGACAGCGGCGCTGTTCAAACGAGTTGATTCTTTACGCGCTCAAGCTGACGCGCAACGCCCATTGACTGGAGGCGCTTTAGAACGGCTGCGCGAGTATTACCGCGTAGGGTTGACCTGGTCGAGCAATGCACTGGAAGGCAACAGTCTGACGTTGATTGAAACCAAAGTGATTGTCGAAGACGGTTTGACCGTCGCCGGCAAACCGATGCGCGATGTTCTGGAAGCGGCCGGGCACGCGTCGGCCTTCGACAAAATGATTCAATTGGCTCAAGGGAAAGAAATTACCGAAGACATCATCCGCGAATTGCACCGGCTGTTTTACTTTGCCATTGATGCAGAGCACGCAGGGCAGTACCGGCAAGAGCAAGTCTTCATTTCCGGCAGCGAACACAAACTGCCTTTGCCGTCGCAAGTGCCAAAAAAAATGGCCGCGCTGTTTCGGCAAGTGCCCAAGCAGCGAAAGAAACTGCACGCTGTTTCGTTCGCCTCGTGGCTACATTTGCAGTTGGTTTCGATTCATCCGTTTATAGATGGCAATGGACGCACGGCGCGTCTGGCGATGAATCTGGCTTTGGTTCAGGACGGTTATCCAATAACGATCATCCCGCCGATTCGCCGCGCGGAATACATTCGCGCGCTGGAACGCGAGCACCTGAAACGAGTCAAACGACCGGAAGATTCTTTTGAACACTTCATCGCCGAATGCGCCGAGCAAGCTCTGACTGAATATCTGCGACTGTTTGAAGAATGATGGATTGCTTTAGGGTGAGACTTTCTTGCGCCAGCTTGCGGGTTTGCCGTCAATCGTCCATTCGTGGCCAGCGTGGATGAGAAATTCGACAGTCGCAGGTTGATGACCGATATTCGTTTCCGATTCATCCATTGCGGGATATTCCACGATCAACACCCACCCATTTTCGGCATCTTGTATGAAAGCGTTTACCCTCTTTCTGGTCTGCAAAAATAAAGCGATGGCAGCAATCAGCAGCAGGCTTAATGTCAAAAGTTTACTTACATTCCAACTCAGAAACGTAATGGTGACCTTCCATGACACGCTCGCCACGAACCAGAGACAGATCGGCGAATAGATCAAACTTCGACGCCGCGTTTGGCGAGCGTAGCGTTGCAACTCCTTCTGTTCTTCTGCCGTAAGGCGACGACGTTCAACAATGCTTTCTTCGGTTTCAAGTTGAAATTCTGCTGGCGCTCTGAATCGCGCTGCGGCTGTCGGCACAGCGGAGGCTTGCGTTAGATGAACTGCAAAAAAACTGCTCAAACAATTCTGATTGAGGCCGTAGATGTATTCGTCCTGTGGATAAACTTCAATTTCAAGGGCATCAGTTACACCCGGCTCAATTAGCTTTTTGTTGAGTAGTTTCATCCACAGTCGGTCGAGTGTTTCTTCGTTCCAGAATTTGTAATCAAGCGCTCCCACAAAACGGCGAACAGAACCTACGCGAAGAGTGCGAGATAAAACAGCGGCGTAATGAAAACAGTCTTTGGCTTTCAAAATGGAAATCGGAATTCCGACCAGCATCCCACCTCCGGCCAGCAGAATGATGGCAACGTCGCTGAATGATTTTGAACTTATGACGGCAAGTTCTGCCATTCGGATCAAAAAGCCAATTGCCAATCCCAACAACGGCCAAAGCGGAGTTACCGCAAGCCAAACTGTAGCTGCCACCAGCAATCGCTGCCGTTTCCACCGCAAGTGCGCGAGTTCTTCCGACGTCAAACTTCGGTCGCCGACAAATGGCAACCCAGCGCACCAAAGCTCGTCTTTCTGATAGTCAGTTGATGAATTATGCTTTTGGTTCATACAGCAATTTTGTGAAGCGCTAACGGCATCTCCAACAGGTTTCCCAATCTTATGGGTTCATTTGCTCAAAATATCAAACAGCAGTCCCTCGCGCTCGGCTTCGACAAAGT
>JAEUQP010000263.1 GCA_016789645.1 Acidobacteriota bacterium
GCAGTCATCGGCTGGAAGTTGCGCGCAACCGCCAGATTTTGTTGCAACGTCGCCGACGACAAAAAGCCGCTGATCGTCGTCGCCACCGGCAAGCTCATCGCGTAGCGCAGCGCTTCTGCAGCAGTCAGCACCCCGGCTTTCACCATCGCGCCCGAACCGCCCATGCTTTTCATGCCGATGGCGGCGATTCCCTGTCGTTCCAATTCCGGCAGGACTTTCTGTTCGAAGCTGCGAAAGGTTCCGTCCAGCGCGTTCAACGGCATCTGACAAGCGTCAAACGGATATTCATACGCCAGCATCTTCAGATGGATTTCGGCGCTTTTGTGGCCGGTGAAGCCGATGAACCGAACCTTGCCTTCCTGTTTGGCCTGCTCCAGCGCTTCGATCACGCCGCCGGGAGCGAAATGCAATTCCGGATCGTTTTCGTAAACGACTTCGTGAATCTGCCACAGGTCCAGGTAATCGGTTTTCAATCGCCGCAACGAATCTTCCAATTGCCGCATGGCTTCCTGACGGTCGCGCCCGTGCGTGCAAACTTTGGACATCAAGAAAACTTCTTGACGGCGGTCGGCGATGGCGCGTCCCATCAACTCTTCGCTGCGCCCGTCGTGATATTCCCAGGCGTTGTCCATGAAGGTGATGCCTGCATCAATCGCTTCGTGAACCAGCCGAACGGCTTCTTCGTCGTCATTCATGATTCCCAGATGATAGCCGCCCAAACCAATCGCGGTGACGTCCACGCCCGTGCGCCCCAGCGGACGCAGCGGAATTCCAGCAGAGTTTTGTTTACTCACTTGATTCTTCCTTGTTGATTGAAATTGCTCGACGGAGCAGGAAATTCTTTATCCACCAAGAACACGAAGGCTCACGAAGAAACCATAGCCGTTTGCTCGCTTCGTGCTTCTTTGTGACCTTTGTAGATAAATCTTTTTGCGGCGTCAGAATATCACCACCATCGCTCCGGACGGAATCTGATCGAAGACTTTGCGGATGTCGTAAATGTGCATCACCACGCAGCCCCAGGACAGATGGCGCGGGCCATCGTTTGGCCATTCCTGCGCCCAGCCGAGTGTTTTCCAGCGTGGCTTTGCGCTGCTGCCAGTTGGCGGTAATCGCAGCTTGTTGTTGTGCCGAAATCAAACCTTCTGCGCGCCCTCGTTCGGCATCATAACGATGCGGATAATTCACCTTGATCCAGTTGCCGCCGTAAGCGCCGCCGAATTTCCCGCGATGCTTGTTCAACACGAAGTACATGCCCGTCGGAGTTTTGTTGTCGCCCTGCACGCGCTTTTGGCCTTTGCCTTGCCCCCGGCTGATGCCATATTCGCCGCGCAGTTTGCCGCGCTCGTATAACCGCATCTTGTAACCTTCCTGATCCACTAAAACCAGCGTCGCTTCTTGCTGAGGCACGAACAATTGGCGTCGCACGAGCAATGGCCAAATCGTTCCATTGTCGTTGCGTCTCGATTCCGAGATGCGCCCGCGCTTCTTCAAAGGTCAACTCCAGGCGCCAACGGCGCACGAACCAGGTCAGCATTTGAATTGGTTTGTGGGGCAATTCCGTCGAGAGAAACGCGCACGGATCAAACTCCCCAAGCACAGCCGGGTAATCAAACTGGCGTGCCTGAGCCGACTCACATGGTCGAACAGCACGAAGAGTGGGGCAGAATGAAGACTTTCGTGGAAAAGAAATCTTCAGGTGCATACGCGGCCTGCCGTTCTTCTCTCAAAGGTCACAAATCCAAAAGGATAAAGTCGAGCTTAGAGAGTTCCGTGTCCGTCAAACCGTGACCACCTCAAACGAATCTTCATGAAATTTTTCGCGCAACCAATCCTGTCATTCTTCGTTTGCCTATCCCGGTTTTGACTTCGGAATTGTAAAGCAACTCCCAACCGATGAACTGTGCTCGCAATTCTCCTGGCTGAAGCAGAAACGCTGAATTCATCGGTTTCACTTCTGGATCGTCATCCACCATCGCAATTACCGCCAACACACAACCGCCGACTTTGACTCCGGCTTTGATGGCTGGAAACAAATTGCGCTGCAGGTAACAGCAATTGACGATCAAGTCGTAACTGTTTGGCTCGATCAAAAATTCGCCGGTTTCCAAATCGGCAAGACGGGCATCAATTGGCAGGTGTTTGTCGGCTGCGGCTTGCGAAAGCAATTCGATGGCGACTTGAGACGAATCCACGGC
>JAEUQP010000266.1 GCA_016789645.1 Acidobacteriota bacterium
CGTTGAACCTGCGAAATGATTTCGATGGCTCGCTGGCGAAACTGGCTGTCGGAAATATCCAGCCGTTTTTTGGCCAGTTTGATCTGCCGCCGCGAAGGATCAATCTCGCGGTTTTTCATCAGCGGCTGCGTAAAGCTGACGTTCAGCGAAGACGTGAATTGCGGATTGATGGCGTTAAACAGATTCTGCGTGGTAGACCGATCGTTGCTGAATGTTCCCTGCAACAAACCGCCATGCTCTCGCAATCGTTGGGCCAGCGTCGCATTGCCTGTCAGGTTATCGGTCAGCAATCCGCCGTCTTCGCCCCCGGCCAGCACGTTGGCGACAGGAGTTCTGCGCCGGTCGTAAAAGAAGCTGGACGTGAAGGTCGGATCATACGCGCCGTCTGCCGCGCGAACATCAAACTCCGTCAGTTGCACATTCAGCCGTTCCACTTCTACGTCGCGGTTGTTTTCCAAGGCCATCAAAATGGCATCGCGCAACGCCATCGGAACGCGTTTGGCGCCATCAACGCCAACCCGCTTATCGGATTGCGGGTTGCGGATTGCGGATTGCGGAGTTGTCGTCTCTTGGGCAATGGCTCCAGACACAATCACCACAGTCATCAAAAAAGAAAGCGTTGCGCTAAATAAAACCCGCAATCCGCAATCCGCAATCCACAATTTCAGTTTCGTGTTCATAGTTCCCTTCCTGCTTGTTGCTCTTTCGCTTTTTGGTACACGACGGCGGCGGCAGCCACGTCTTCGATGGCGATGCCCAGCGATTTGAAGAGCGTTATTTGTTCGGAATGTTCTCTGCCGCGCATCTGGCCGCTGACCACGGATCGAAGCTCTTTCACTCGTTCCCACGTCAACAATCCTTTTTCAACTGCTGTCACGAATTCGCCGGATTCGATCCTGGCTTGATCCAGCGAATCCACAGCGATGAAATTCGCGCGCTGAATGGCTTTGTCGTCCACTTCGCGACGCAAAATCGAATTGCCTCCGGCGGCGTTGATGTGAGCGCCGGGTTTCAGCCATTCGCCCAACACAACTGGTTCGCGCGAACTGGTGATGGTGATGATGATGTCGGTGTCTGCAGCGGCTTCAGGAGTTTCGACCGGCTGAATGTTGGCCAGCCCAAGTTCTGCCGCCATTTGTTGGCAAAACTGTTCGCGGTTTTCCGGTTTGCGGCTGTACACCTTGACCGATTCGATTGGCCGCACGGCGCAAACCGCCGCAAGCTGGCTGGCGGCTTGCCAGCCACTGCCATAAACGCCAACTGTTTTCGCGTCTTCGCGGGCGAGATACTTGGTCGCCACACCGCTGGCTGCGCCGGTTCGCATCTGGCCGAGCTTGTCGGCTTCGATGAACGCCAGCAATTCGCCAGTCACTGCGTCGAACAGGCTGACGTAAAACCGCGCGCCAGTACGCGAGACGGTGTATGACTTCAGCCCCAGCAAGCCTTTGAACTCGCCGAAGTTCGAAACCGCGCCGCTCATTGTCATCAAGGTCGAACCTTGCGCGCGAACCCGACGACGCGGCTCGTTCGTCGCGTCGCCCGAAGCCTGTAGTTTGAAAACGTCCTCGACGGCAGCCAGCGTGTCCGCCATCGTCAGCAAACTGGCAACATCTTGTTCAGTAAGAAATAGAGGCACTTGAATTTTTAAGCTACAGCAAAACCGGTATAAGGGCGTTTGTAAGGAGCGTGAAACGCCAGCACGATGTCTTCTTTCGGCACGCCTCGATCAAGCAGCTTTTCCACGACGCCGGGATCGGTCAAATCCTGTTGAACCCAAATCTTCCCATCTTTGATGTCGAGATGAAGAACACAGTTATGGATACGCGATTGGTCGTCCCATCCGACATCTAAAAGCTGGTAA
>JAEUQP010000273.1 GCA_016789645.1 Acidobacteriota bacterium
GTGCTGCAGTTGGCGGAAAAGAAAACCGTCATCGCCGTCGGGCCTGGGCTTTCCTCCGCCGAAGACAGCGCGCGAGCTTTCGTCCGCGAATTGGTCGAACGGCGAAGCGCGCCGATGGTCATTGACGCCGATGGATTGAACGCGCTGGCTCCGTGGCCTGAGGAACTGAAAGGCTCGGACGAATTGCCGATCATCCTCACGCCGCATCCGGGCGAAATGGCGCGGCTGATTGGCAAAACAAACGCCGACGTGCAGGCCGACCGCATCGGCGTTGCGCGCGAATTCGCCACCAAACATCACGTCATCATTGTCCTGAAAGGCAGTCGAAGTTTGATCGCTGCTCCTGACGGAAATGTTTATGTGAACCCGACTGGCAACGCCGGAATGGCGACGGCGGGTTCGGGCGATGTACTGACCGGATTGATCGCCGGATTGCTGGCGCAAGTCTCGAAAGAAAGAATCAGAGATGTGTTGGCCGACGCAAACTTTCTTGAACACCACGACCGTTGGTTGATTGAAAGTTACTCAAAAGAACTGCTGAAGGCAGTCATCGCCGGAGTTTACCTGCACGGTTTGGCCGGAGACATCGCTGCTGGCAAATTGGGCATGCGTTCCATGATCGCGTCAGACATCATCGCCAACTTAAGCGAAGCGATTCTGCAGGTCGGCGGCGAACAAGAGAAAGGACAGCCATCGGCGATCATTCGTTTATGACCGACCACCAATCACCGACTATCGAATACCAGACACATTCCGCCGAAGAAACTTTTGAATTGGCCTACGGCATCGGCGAAGCGATCACTGAGCCGACGGTCTTTTTGCTCGAAGGCGATTTGGGCGCGGGCAAAACCGTCTTTGCCAAAGGCATTGCCGCCGGACTGGACATTGATCCGGCTGAAGTCAACAGCCCGACGTTCACGTTGGTGAACCAGCACGAAGGCCGCATGCGGCTTTATCATCTGGATTTGTACCGCATCGAAAGCGCGGAAGATGAATTGCGCGAACTTGGTTTGGAAGAAATGCTCAACGAACCAAACGCCGTCGTGTTGATCGAATGGCCGGAGCGGCTGGGCAAATTGGTCATTCCGGGTGCGGTGAAAGTCGCCATCCATGATCTTGGCGGCGACGAAAGACGGCTGCGGCTTTGGTATACTGCCTGACGAAAATCACACTTCAAATTCAGGAAACTCCATGAGCGATTCCAATTCGGCAATTGAAAACCAGACGAAATCGCAGATTGCGGCCTCGCTGCGGCTGAACGAAGCCATGTTGGCAGGCATTCTGGCATCGGCGATGGATGCAATTATCACGGTGGACGAAAACCAGCAGGTGGTGTTGTTCAATGCGGCAGCGGAAAAAATGTTTCGCCGTTCGGCTTCCGATGCGTTGGGAAAAGGGTTGGATCGGTTGATCCCGGAACGATTTCGCCCGTCGCATCAAAATCACGTTCGCACATTCAGCGAAACCAAAACGACGCAACGTTCGATGGGTAAATTGCAGCCGCTGTTTGGATTGCGCGGCGACGGCGAAGAATTCCCCATTGAAGCCACGATTTCCCAGGTCGAAGCCGAAGGCCACAAATTGTTCACGGTCATTATCCGCGACGTCACCGAGAAAAAACGGCTGGAATCCCAATTCCTGCGCGCGCAGCGAATGGAAAGCATCGGCGCGCTGGCCGGAGGCATCGCTCACGATTTGAACAACGTCTTGTCGCCGATTTTGACGGCGGTTGAATTGCTGCAAATGCGTTTCACCGACGAAAGCAGCCAGCGGTTGTTGAACATCCTGCACACCAACGCTGTGCGCGGCAGCGAGATGATTCGGCAGGTGTTGTCGTTCGCGCGCGGCGTCGAAGGCGAATACACCACCTTGCAACCGGCTCATCTGATCAAGGAAATCGTCAAAATCCTGGCCGACACGTTGCCCAAAAACATCGAAATCACGTTTTCCATTGCGACCGATCTATGGAATGTCAAAGGCGATGCGACGCAGCTTCACCAGGTGCTGATGAATTTGTGCGTCAATGCGCGCGACGCCATGCCCAACGGAGGCAAATTACGCATCGAAGTCGAAAACATAGAAATTGATGAACATTACGCGCGCATGAACGTCGAAGCTCGCCCCGGCAGATACATCCGCATTACGGTGATTGACACCGGCGTAGGCATTCCCGACAAAAACCAGATCAAAATTTTCGACCCGTTTTTCACGACCAAAGAGCCGGGCCAGGGCACGGGACTTGGGCTTTCGACCGTCGCCGGAATCGTTCGCAGCCATGGAGGATTCGTCAACGTATACAGCGAACTCGGCAAGGGCGCTCAGTTCAAGGTCTATGTGCCGGCGATTGAATCCAGCCAGCCTCAACAGGCTCAAACTGCGCGGCGCGATTTGCCCGTCGGCAATGGCGAATTGATTCTGGTGGTGGACGACGAATTGGCGGTGCGGGAAATTGCCAAAGAAACCTTGCAGGCATTCGGGTATCGTGCGGTCACGGCCAGCGACGGCACGGAAGCCCTGGCCATTTTCGCTTCGCGCAAGGAGGAAATCCGCTGCATCATCACAGACATGCTGATGCCATACATGGACGGCCCGGCGACAATCCGCGCTATTCGCAAGCTCGATCCCAAAATCAAAATCATCGCCACCAGCGGATTGAAATCGGATGCCAAAACAGCCGAAGCAGCGCAATTGGGCGTGACGACGTTTTTGAACAAACC
>JAEUQP010000994.1 GCA_016789645.1 Acidobacteriota bacterium
TCACCAGCGGTGAAGGTGATGTTGTTCCAGGCGTCGGCGGAAAACAGAGAATTGGTTTGCGATGCGCACAACGCGACAAATAAGCCAAACGTGGTTGCAGCGGTTAATCCCGGCCCCACTTCCTGCAACATTCCGCCTTGCAAGGGGCCGCGTACTGTCCAGAAATCGCCGAAGTTCGCTTCGATTGCGCCTGGATTCCATCCGACAAACACGCCCAGCACGATCAAAGCGATCAACCCGCCGGTTTTGGCAAAGGTGAACACGTTTTGGACGATCTTGCCCAGCTTCAAACCGCGCGTGTTCATCCAGGTCAACAAGGCAATCATTGCGATGCCCACCAACTGTGCGGTCGAAAGAGAAACGGCGTAACTCGAACCCAGATTGATTGGCTTGATGAGGTAATTCGATTCGGAAACCGTTGGCCACAACACTCCCCAAAAACGCGCAAACCCCACAGATACCGCCGCGATGGTTCCGGTTTGAATGACCAGAAACAATGTCCAGCCGTACAAAAATCCCCACAGCGGAGAAAAGGCTTCGCGCAGGTAAACGTATTGGCCGCCGGCTTGAGGCATCATGGCCGCCAATTCGCCGTAACTCAGCGCGCCGACCACTGTCAGAAATCCGGTGATCAACCATGCCACCAGCAACCATCCGGGCGAACCAAGCTGCCGCGCCATATCCGCCGAAACGATAAAGATGCCGGAACCGATCATCGAACCAGCCACGATCATCGTCGAATCAAGCAAGCCCAGCCCGCGAACGAATTTTTCTTCTTGAGCCATAAAATCAAAAAGGGCGATCCGTTTCCGAACCGCCCGTGTTTTGCGCCAGATGAGTTGAAAGCTATTTGTTCGCCGGTGGAGGCGATTGATCTGTTTGCGCCGGAGCCTGTTGCGGTTGCGCCGGTTGCTGAACCTGCGTTGGTTGCGCCGATTTCTTGCTGAAGTAGTTTTCGCCCAATCGCAAAAAGTCATTGCCGAAGACGAAAATAATCAGCGCGCCGACAATAGCCAATCCGACAGTTTGAATGCGTTCCCGCAATTTCATGGTCATGGTCCAACCGACCAATCCCATCAATCCTTCGACAAACAGCATAACGATCATGCCGCCGTCCAGCACGGGAATCGGCAACAGGTTGAAGATTCCCAGATTCAAGCTCAGGAATCCCATCCAGCTAATCATGCTGGCCCAGCCACCCGCGTTGTAGGTTTCGATGGTGGCCGTGGCCATTCCCACAGGGCCTTGCAGCGAGTCACGAACCGAGCGCGATCCGGCAAACATCTGCCGGAAACCAATCACCGTGCCACGCAAAATGCGCCAGTTGTAATCCCATCCGTAACGCAACGCATCGGTCACCGAAGACGTTTTGACCAGCGTGGACATGTTCATAATGCTGATGCCGATGGCCAGTTTGTATTCGCCATCAAGCAACGCCGGCGTCGCGGTCAAATCCAGCGGGGCGTTGTTGCGTTCGACGGTGACGGTAATCGGTTGGCCGTTGCTGGTTTGCAGAGCGTTTTTGAATTCACTCCACGATTTCAGCGACTGTCCGTTGACGGCAGTGATTTTGTCGCCCGATTGCAAGCCTGCCAACGCACCGGGTTTGCCCGGCTCGACGGAAGTCACCGTTGCCTGTTTCATCGGCGTGGCCGCTTCCATTCCGGCTTCGCCAATTTTGTCGCGGCCAAGTTGACGAGTCGCGGGCGTCAGCGTCAGGTCCATCACCTGGCCATTGCGTTCGATTTTCAACGGGATGTTTTCGCCGGGGCGCAGGAACACTTCAAATCGAATGTCGTCCCAGGTGGCTTTGTTGTTGCCTTCGATGGCCAGAATTTTGTCGCCGGGTTGCAATCCGGCTTTTTGCGCGGCGGAATCTTTGAGCACGTAGCCGATGGATGGTTGCTGGCTATGGTCGGCGGTGTCACGGAATCCGATCAAAATGCCGATGGTGGGAATCAACAAGGCAGTGGCGATGTTGAACGCCGGGCCGGCCAGCGCCACCAAAAAGCGTTTCCATTTCGGATGCGAATTGAATTCATCGGCAGGAGCATCGCTTTTGCCCTGCAACATTTCCAGATTTTCCCCACGAAATCGGACGTACCCGCCAAGCGGAACGGCGCTGAACCGATAATCGGTTTCGCCATACTTGAACCCGAACAGGCGCGGGCCGAATCCTACGGAAAAGACTTCAACGCCAATGCCCAACATTTTGGCGACGATGAAGTGACCGAATTCATGGATCACCACCATCAAACACAACACAATGACAAATGCGACTAAACCCATCTTAACTCTCCTTCTCTTGGCAGACTGTAACCTGTGGGGAATCAGCCAGTCTGTAAAACACACCCTGTGACGGGCGCAAACAACTGCTTAAAACGAGGGGCAGTGTATTTCAGGCTCTGGGGCGAGTCAAAGTGGGGTTTACAACTTAAAATCGGCGGACTTTCGCTCGGCAAACCACGCTTTGCAGCCGCACAAGCGGAAAGGTAGACTGTCGCATCCTTTCAGCAACAAGCAAAAGAAATGAAGGCAGATAATGAGTTCTGAAATTCAAAAGATCGGCTTTGTCAGTCTGGGCTGTCCCAAAAACCTGGTGGACAGCGAAGTCATGATGGGGCAATTGCAAAAACACGGGTACGAACTGACTACCGACCGCGAAGCCGCCGACGTGATGGTCATCAATACTTGCGGCTTCATTCAAACTGCCAAAGAAGAATCCATCAACACGATTCTGGAAATGGCCGAGTTGAAAGAGTCGGCCAACTTGAAACGGCTGGTCGTTGCCGGGTGTCTGGTCGAACGGTATCGGCAGGATTTGCTGAGGCAACTGCCCGAAGTGGATGCCGTACTCGGAACCAGCGAACTGGAAAAGATCGTTGCGGCAGTTGATCCGGCGGCAGTGGCGGCACAGGACGCGGCCTTTGTTGCGTCCAATGCCTGGATGACGCGCGGGCTGCCGACTTACCTTTACGATGAAACTTCGCCGCGCGTGCTGGCGACGCCGAAACACTTCGCTTACGTCAAAATTGCCGAAGGCTGCGACCACACCTGCGCGTTCTGTGCGATTCCGCAGATGCGCGGCAATTACCGCAGCCGTCGCGCCGGTTCGATCCTGCGCGAAGCCGAAGCTTTGGCCGAACAAGGCGTCAAGGAACTGGTGCTGATTTCGCAGGATTCGACGCAATACGGATTGGATTTGGGCATCAAAGACGGTTTGGCGGATTTACTGCGCAGTCTGGCAAAAGTGGATGGCATCAAATGGATTCGCGTCATGTACACCTATCCGAACAGTTTGTCCGATGCGACGCTGGCTGTGATGGCCGAAGAGCCGAAGGTGTGCAATTACCTGGATATGCCGCTGCAACACGCCAGCGCCAATATGCTGAAACGCATGCGGCGAGGCGGTAATCGTCAGTTGTTGGAAAAGCTGATGAGCCGCGCCAAACAGTTCGTGCCGGACATTACGTTGCGAACGACGCTGATCGTAGGCTTCCCAGGCGAAACCGACGAAGACTTTGACGAGTTGATGCAGTTCGTCCGCGAAGTAGAATTCGACCGTCTTGGCGTGTTCACGTACTCCGACGAAGAAGGCACGCACGGGTTTGAACTGGACGGCAAAGTTCCCGCGCGCGTAATGCGGACTCGTCGTGCCAAGTTGATGCGCGAACAAGCAAAGATTTCCAAGAAGAAAAACAAAGCGATCATCGGCAAACAATTCCGCGCCATGCTGGAAGGCGTTTCGCAGGAAACCGATCTGCTGTTGCAAGCTCGGCTGGAATCGCAGGCTCCCGAAGTAGATGGCCACGTTCTGATCAACGACATTCCGGAAAATTTCAATGCCAAGCCGGGCGATTTCCTGAACATCGAAATCACAGAAGCCCACGAATACGATCTGGTGGCGAGAGTGATTTGACATGAAATTTGATTGGCACGACAAAAAGGCTGAGACCAATGAAGCCAAGCATGGAGTCAGCTTCGAAGAAGCAAGGGAAGTCTTTTATGATCCTAATGCAAAGATTCTTCCTGACGATGAACACTCTTGGGAAGAACAACGAATGAGAATATACGGAGCAACACGCAGGCGATTATTGACCGTAATTTACGTGGAAATAATTGAGGACTACATCTGGATCATCAGCGCGCGTGAAATGACCAAACGTGAAAAGAGACTGTACTATGAAAATTGAAAAAATCAGCAAAGATGAAGGTTACGTAGAAATCACCGAAGAAGAATACCTGGAAGATTTGGCGTCAGGCCTTTGTGAAGATGAAGTGCTGAAACCAGGTCGCCATAAATTTATTCGTGGCGGGTTTCTGAAACGGCATCCGAATTTCAACCCGGCAACAGTGGAAACTGTGGTTCATATCTCGCTTGGACTGGACTTGGATGTGCTGAAATACTTCAAACAGTTGGCCAGGGAAACCAACGCCGATTCATACGAAACCATTATCAGGCAGGCGCTGCGTGAAGCGATGGAAAAAGCTCAACCAACCAGGCAAGTCGTAACGGAACATCAGGCCTTGATCGAGAATCCTGAATTTATTGAAGCCGTTGCCGAACGTGTTCGGAAACTTTCAAAAAAGTCTTCCACCAAACCCGTTTCTAAAAAGCCGTCTCACCCCAAAGCGCGCCGCCGTGCTGCCTAAAAAAACTGTTATGACCAACCCCGAACCGTTCGCCGACAAACGCGGCAAATCTTTTCATCCTCAAGGAGCCATGGATTGGCTGGCGGTGATTGTCTCTACCGGCGGCGGCGCTGGATTTGTGCCCGTTGCGCCGGGGACGTGGGGATCGCTGGTCGGTTTGTTGATC
>JAEUQP010000294.1 GCA_016789645.1 Acidobacteriota bacterium
TCGTTGCCGGTATGGCATCCGCTGGATGAGCAATCCGATTCGCCGGGAGCGCCGGTCAACCCTGGCGGCGGGCCGCTCTGATTGGCTTGGGCGGATTTGTTTTGCCAGGTCGATCCGCCCAACAAAGCCAGCGAGAAAGCAATCGTGAGTTTCAGCGTTCTGGTTTTCATTCAGATTTGGGCGGAGCAGGCAATTGCTTATTTGGCCATCACGGTTTTTGCCGCGCGTTGTTTCAAGACCTGATCCGCCATCACGCCAATCAAAATGACGGCTCCCATCACGGCAAAATTCAACGAAGGATCAACGCCAAGCAAATTGACCAGATTTTGCAGCACTTGCAGCAACGCTGTGCCCACCAGAATTCCCAACACGGAACCTTCGCCGCCGCGCAAACTGCATCCACCCAGCACTGCCGCAGCGATGCCGTAAAGTTCGTAAAAGCTTCCGTGCGTCGAAGGGGAAATTGAGTTGGTGTAAAACGCGAACAAAATCGCAGCCACGCCGGTCAGTAAAGCGCAAATGATATACGCCGCCGTGATGACCAGTTTGGTATTGATGCCCGAATATCGAGCAGCGTCTTCGTTGCGGCCAACGGCGTACAGGTAGCGGCCAAACACCGATTTATGCAGCACTACCCACATCACCACACTGACCACAATCAACACGACAAACGGAGCAGGGATGCCGATCAGATTGCCGGTCGCCAGATCGCGCAATCGTTCGAAGCCTTCGGCATTGCCGAATCCTTTGGTTTCGTCTTTGGCGATGAACCGCGCCAGACCGCGATAAAACAGCAACCCACACAACGTGACGACAAACGGCTGAATTTTCATGCGCGTAATCAACGTGCCGTGCAATAAGCCCAGCGCCATCGCCACGCCAACGGTCAGCACGATGGCCGCCAAACTTGGCCAATGCGATTGCATCAGCATCATCGAAAGCAAAACTCCCAACAGCGCCATCTTCGATCCGATGGAAAGATCAATGCCGCTGGTGATGATGACCACGCCGACGCCTATGCTGAAAATGCCGTACATGCCCACCAGTCGCGCGGTGTTTTGCAGATTGGCGGCGGACAAAAAGCGCGGATTCAAAATCGAAACCACCGCGCACAGCGCCACCAGAATCAGGAAGATGCCGAGTTCTTTTTTCATTGTTGGGTGAGTTAAACCATCACGTTGAGCGCAGACGGCAAGACTTCCAGCGATTCCATTTCCACGGTCATCACTTCGCCGTCAACCATAATGTCCATTGGCCCGCCGAAATCCATCTCGATCCGTTTGGCTTGTCCTGTCCAAATCAACGGATGATGAATGTGCGAACCGTCGTAGCACTTCTGAAAGTTCCAGATGAAATCGAAGCGGCCTGCTGACCAACGCACAATTTCAATCTGTCCGTCGCCAGTGTCGGCATTCGGCGCGAGCATCATGTTGCCGCCCGTGAATTTGCTGTTGTTGAAAATCAGCAGCGCCGTGCTCGGCGAATCCTTGAGCGGTGTGCCGTCGAGCGTCAACGGAAAAACCCGTTTGTGAAAGCGCGCCAGCGTCAACACCACCGCCAACCCATAACTTGCCGCGCCCAGTCGTTTGAATTTGCCCGCCAATGTGCAGACATCGGCGACAAAACCCAGGCTCAGAATGTTGATGTAATAAACCTCGCCGCCTTTGTGCTTGAGCCGAATCACATCGCAAGGCCGTGAGCGGTTTTCGATGATTGCTTGCAACGCGAAATTCGCGCCATCTTTCGTGAAGTCGCGCAGAAACGAATTGCCCGTGCCAAGCGGCAAGAAACCCAACGTCGGTTTTTCACCATCCTCCCAGGCTTCCGGGAATAAGCCGTTGACCGTCTCAAACGAAGTTCCATCGCCGCCAACGGCAAGAAAGCGCCGATAACCTTGCTTGTACGCTTCGCGCGCCAATTCCGTCGCGTGGCCTGCGTGTGTGGTTTCGGCAACGTCAAAGCTGACGCCCGCCGCTCGCAGCCGATCTATTGTCGGCCCAAGCAGCTTGGCCGCTTTGCCGAATCCCGCCGCCGGATTGACGATTGCCAACGTTTTCATAGTTCTTTCAACGCAGCCTGCCGGTCAAACTTCGTGCGAATCTCTTCTGCCAGCACAAAGCGTTTGATCTTCATCGAAGCCGTGCGCGGGAAATCCTGATCCCAGATGACATAGCCGCTGATGCGTTTGAAGTTCAGCAGCTTGGCGTTGCGGCGAATCAATTCCTGTTTCAATTCATCCGTGAATTGTTGGCCTTCGTTCAGGCGCAGCACGACAATCAGCTTTTCGCCGAGCATAGAGCGTTCAGGCCAGATGTAATTCGCCGCAAATACGCAGAACTCTTTGACCGGCAACCCTTCAAAGGCGGATTCGATGTCTTCGGGATAAACGTTTTTGCCTTCTTCGGTGACGATCATGTTTTTGGCGCGACCGAACAGTTGCAGGTGTCCCATTTCATCGAAGCGACCCAAATCGCCCGTCATCAGCCAACCGTCCACAATCGTTTCGGCTGTCAGTTCGGGATCTTCCAGGTAATGCGACATCACCGTTTTGCTGCGAACGGCGACCTGGCCGATGCCGTCTTCACCGGCATTGATGATTTTAGCTTCGACGCCGGGCAGCGGTTTTCCTACGGTGTCGTGTCGGAACGGTTTGAAGTCGTTGAGCGTCAGCGCCGTGCCTGCTTCGGTCAAGCCGTATCCGTTGCCGACCTGAATGCCCAGGTCGTAAAAGAATTGCAGCATCTGTGGATCGCTGAATGCTCCGCCGGTGAAAATCGCGCGCAGTTCACCGCCGAACGCTTCGTGAACCTGTTTGAGCAGTTTGCGGCTCAGATTCAGGTTCGGCTGCTGTTTGGTCAGCGCTTTGTTCAGCGCCCGCAGTTGGTTGAAGACGAATCGCTTCAGCGGCGGCAATTCGGCGAAGCGTTG
>JAEUQP010000364.1 GCA_016789645.1 Acidobacteriota bacterium
GTTCATCAAGAAAAATGGCCCAACAGATGAAAAGCTTTGTCGTTCCTGGCTGAAAGAAGAGTTCAAGCTTGGCACAAATACCGCCTGGTGGTTGGCCGAACGCGCCAATGGAAAAGGCTGGGAAGAAGATTCTCCCGAAGCTTATTTGCAACAGGCCGAAGTGTATGTCGAAGAAATGTTCGCCGGAGCCAAATCCGGTTTGCGACCGATTTATGATGCGCTGTTAAAACTTGGCTTGAGCATCAGCAAAGACGTCAAAGTCTGTCCGGGCAAAACCATCGTGCCGCTTTATCGCAATCACGTGTTCGCGCAGTTGAAACCGACGACGCGAACACGAATTGATTTGGGATTGGCGCTTGGCGAGATGGCAGTCCCCAATCGGTTAATTGACACGGGCGGCTTCGCTAAAAAGGATCGCATTACGCACCGCATCCCGATTTCTTCGCTGGACGAAATTGACGATGAAGTCAGGCGCTGGTTGAAAGTCGCCTACGATCTGGACGCTTGAGACAAATTATCCGAAAGCGGAATGACGGAATGATTTACGGCGCAAGGCGGATAATTCGCCACGCGTCGTTTTCTTTTTGGTAAACGATGCGGTCGTGCAAACGACTTTCGCGGCCTTGCCAAAATTCGATTTGCACGGGGTGCAACCGCCAGCCTCCCCAAAATGGCGGGCAGGGAATTTCGCCATCGCCAAAACGCGCTTCAATATCGGCGACGCTTTGTTCCAGGATTTCGCGGCTGGTGAGTTCATCGCTTTGCGGCGAAGCCCAGGCGCCAATCTGGCTGCCGCGCGGACGAGTTCGAAAATAATCTTCCGATTCCTGTCGCGAAACTTTTTTCACCGCGCCTTCGATCCGCACCTGCCGGTTCAGCGTGTGCCAGTAAAATGTCAACGCCGCCATCGGATGAGCCGCCAGGTCGCGGCTTTTGCGGCTTTGGTAATTGGTGAAAAAGACAAAGCCACGCGCATCGAACCCCTTCAGCAACACGATGCGAGCGGAAATCCGGCCATCAGATATGGTGGAAAGCGTCATGGCTTCCACGTCCGGTTGTTCGGCTCGCATCGCTTCTTCAAACCACAGTTTGAATTGATCAAATGGGTCGGCGACAACGTGGCTTTCATCAAATGGCTGCGAAACGTAATCGCGGCGCAATTGAGCGATTTGTTGCGAAAATTCGTTCATCGTTTCAATCAAAGCCTTATCCAAAAATGGCCGACCATGTGGAATGGATCAGAGCCAGCACAATGGAAACCGCAGAAACATATCCGACGGCGGTCGAAGTTTTCAGTTTGCGCGAAACGGCTGCATACCCAATGCCCAGCAATGCGACTTTCCAAATGAAAAATACATCCACATAGGAAAGAAACGTGCTGACGAATTTTGGCAAGCCTTTCACGCCAATCAACGAAAGGATGGCAGACAGATTCGTGGCCACCGGGTTGTCCATGTTGATTTCGTCCACCGGTTGCAAATAAATCAGCAGAATCGCCACCAGCGAACCCACCAACGAAACGGCCAGCATCGTGTAAACCGTCACCGCCAAAAGCGGAGGATACCGATTTTCGATGCCCATCATTGAACTGATCAATTTCGCCACGCCCGCAAAGGCCAGCGCCATCACGACGAGAAAAATCGCCGCCGCCACCGGAATCACATATTTGAATACAGAACCGAATTTTCGCATGAACTCGCGTTGTTGTTCGGCCTGTTGTTCGGTGATTTTGTTTTCCGCGACCATTTGCTCCAGCCGTTCTTCGCTGGCCTTTTCCATGGGGATTCGTTGCAGAATCACCACGGTCGTCACCATTGTCAGCAATGCCAGGGCAATGATCGGCAAAACCAGTTTTGGGGCACGTCCGATTTCCTGAAAAGTTTCTCCGGGCGAAAAATAAACTCCCATCAATCGGTTGATGAAACTTTTGGGTGGAACCATTGGCTCAGATGATTGAGACGCGGGATCATGTTGATTGGCATAACTCAGCTCGGAATTCATAGCTCCTCCTTGTGAAGGGTCGTAAAGGTTAGTGATCAAAAAACACGGACGGAACTACATTGTCTGTGAGTCGTGAAGGTGACACGCCGCCCAGTGACCGGGCGAAATTTCAGAAAAAACCGGCTCTTCGAGTTTGCAACGGTCGGTCGCATGCGGACAACGTGTGTGAAACCGACAGCCGGATGGCGGATTGAGCGGCGTCGGCACATCGCCGCCGAGCCGTTGCACCTGGCGCTGTTTTGCGTCGGGATCGGGCAACGGAATCGCCGCCAGCAATGCTTGTGTGTACGGATGCAGCGGATTTGAATAAATGTCATCGGCGGAAGCCAGTTCAACCAGCTTGCCCAGATACATCACTCCCACCCGCGAAGAAATGTGTTTGACCACCGCCAGCCCGTGCGAAATGAACAGGTACGTCAGTCCAAACTGCGCTTGCAAGTCTTGCAGCAGATTCACTACCTGCGCCTGTACCGAAACATCCAGCGCCGAAACCGGCTCGTCCGCGACGACAAAATCGGGGTTCAACGCCAGCGCTCGTGCAATGCCAATGCGTTGGCGTTGCCCACCGCTGAATTGATGCGGATAGCGGTTGGCGTAATCGGGATCAAGGCCAACCACGCGGAGCAATTCGGCGACTTTTTCACGCTGTTGCGCTTTTGAACCTACGCCGTGAACCGTCAACGGTTCGGCAATAATCTGGCCGACCTTCATTCGCGGATTGAGCGACGAATACGGGTCTTGAAAAATGATCTGCATT
>JAEUQP010000615.1 GCA_016789645.1 Acidobacteriota bacterium
ATCGCCATACGGCGAAAGCTTGCCGGTTTGTTCGTCAATTTTGAAAGTGGCGATGGAATTGCTGTTTTGGTTTCCAACCAGCAAAAACTGGCCGGTCGGATCAATGCCGAAATTGCGCGGCCAGTTGCCGCGCGTGGATTCGTGGCCAATCAGCGTCAGCTTGCCGGTACTTTCATCAATCGAAAAGATGACGATGCTGTTGTGGCCTCGGTTCGATCCGTACAGGAATTTGCCTGACGGATGCACATGAACATCGGCGCAGTAACTGGTCTGTTTGTATCCTTCGGGCAAGGTCGAAAGCGTCTGCAGTTCGGTCAGCGCACCTTTGGATTTGTCATAACGGAACGCCGTCATTGTCGAATTCAGTTCGTTGATGACATAGGCGAAATCGTAGGTCGAGTGAAACGCGAAATGGCGCGGGCCAGCGCCGGGTTTCAATGCGGCAAAGCCATTCGGTTTCAGTTTGGCTTTGACAGCGTCCACTTTGTAGATCATGACCTTGTCAATGCCTAAGTCGGGCGCGAAAGCGAATTGACCTGTGGCGTCCAGCATCACGCAATGTGCGTGCGGGCCTTCTTGTCGGCCCGGATCCGCGCCTTTTCCAGCGTGCTGAGCGACATCGGACACTTCACCAAGCCTGCCGTCTTTTTTCACCGAATAAATGACAACATTGCCTCCGCCGTAATTTGCCGCCAGGACGGCTTTGCCTGAAGGGTGTACGGACAGATGGCAAGGAATGCCGGGCGAGGTGACTTCGTTGAGCTTGGTCAGCGTTCCGGTGTTCTGGTCAATGGCGAACGCGGTCAACCCACCGCCTTTTTTGCCCAGAAATTCGCCGCTTTCGTTGACGGCGTACAAAAAACGTTTGGTCGGATCAATCGCCAGAAACGCCGGATTGGAAATGCCGGGTGTACTGCCAAGTTTTTTCAGTTTCCCCGAAGCCAGATTCATTCGGTAGAGGTAAATGCCTTCGCTGTTGTTTTTGTTGGTGTAGGTGCCGACGTACAGCAACAAGTCATTGACCAGCGATTTGATCTGGTTGGGACGTCCGCGCCGCTGCCAATCCAACAACGCGCCGCCAACGGCGAATGAGCTGGCGGAATGAACAAAGTCTCTGCGAGTCAATTTCTTCATTTTGATTTGTGAATGGCGGGTCTATTTTTCTGCTCCAGCAGTTTTCAGAAAGCCGACCAGATCAAGCAATTGTTGGCGCGAAAACTTCACGGCGTAATTGCCGGGCATTGCCGAAGTCTTGAGCGTTTCGGTTTTGGCGATGTCGGATTTCAGGAAGGAACGGGAAATCGGCGGCAGCGACGACGTGTCATAAAGCCTGAGCGTCGTAGTGTCTTCATCGCGTTTGACGCCCGTGAAGCGATTGCCGTTTTTCAACGTCAACGCCAGCATCGCGTATTTGCCATCTACGCTGGCGTTCGGTTCGGAGATACTTTGCAAAATGTCTTTGGCAGGTTTGGCGGCGATCTCACTTAGGTCAAGAGCGATCTTTCCGCCGCGACCGCCCAGGCTGTGGCAAACGATGCAACTGGGCGCTGCCGAGGAGCCGAAAAACAACGCTTGCCCGTTGACGGCATCGCCCATCAATTCGCGGTCTTCCGCCGAAAGGGCAATTGTTTTTGTTGGCGCGACGATTTGCGTTGTTGCCGAAGCCTTGTTGCCGGAAGTCGGCAAGTGTTCCTGCACGGCTACCTGTGCATCTGGTTGATTCGATTCTGTCGCCGTAGAAGTCGCCAGCGATTGCACGTAAAGAATCAAATTGCCGAGCTGTTCTTTGCTCAGGTTGTTTTTGAAGCCCGGCATGGTGGTTTCCGGCACGCCTTCACTGATGACTTGCGTCAAATATCGAAGGCTGAATTTTCGCCCGGCGAGCTTTGGCCCGCCACCTCCGGCTCCACCCAACCCATGGCAATAACCCATGCTGCACGAACCGGTGAAGATGCGGCGACCGGCTTCGATGTTGGCGGATTGATCCTGCGCGTTGGTCAGAGGCAGTAGGCAGCAGGCAGTAGACAGTAATGCGACGACAACCAAGCGCAGCTTTCTGGTTGATTTA
>JAEUQP010000628.1 GCA_016789645.1 Acidobacteriota bacterium
GTTTTTGCGGAACTCGATGATTAACCAGGAAGGTGGCGTTGATCCCGAACAGTTTCGCATGGAAGCAATGTTTGACCGCATGGATGCCATCGGCAAATCGGTGCTCGGACTGACGATTCAATGCGCGCAATGCCACAACCATAAATTCGACCCTTTGCGACAGGAAGAGTATTACCGGATGTTCGCTTTCCTGAACAATTCGCACGAAGCGAACATTGCCGTTTACACGCCAACAGAGCAGATGAAGCGCGCCGAAATTTTCCGTCGTGTCCGGGAGCTTGAAACTGAGTTGCAACACCGCTTGCCCGATTGGCGCGAACGAATGGCCGCTTGGGAAGGGAGCGTTAAAACCAATCAGCCTGAATGGACGATTTTCCAACCAGAAGTAGATGAAATCTCCACGGGCGGCCAACGGTATTTGCCGCAACCTGACAAATCGTTTTTATCAGATGGCTATGCGCCGGTTCAGCACGCAGTGAAAATGACGCTGAAAACCAAGGTGCAGAACATCACGGCGTTCCGGCTGGAATTGCTCAATGACCCTAATCTGCCGCGTAACGGCCCGGGGCGTTCGATCAATGGCTCTTGCGCATTGACCGAATTTGAAGTCGCCGTTGCGCCCGCCAACGAGCCAAAGAAAATCACCAAGCTGAAAATTGCCAAAGCCACGGCAGACATCTCGCTGCCTGAACGTCCGCTGGAGGCAATCTTTGACGATCAGAGCGGCAAACGGCGCACCGTCGGCCCGATTGAATTCGCCGTTGATGGTAAAAACGAAACCGCCTGGACGATTGACGCTGGCCCGGCGCTTCGCAATCAGCCGCGCAAGGCCGTGTTTCAACTGGAAAAACCGCTCAGCTTTTTCCCCGGCACGGAAGTCGAATTGATCTTTACGTTGAAACAAAATCACGGCGGATGGAACAACAACGACAACCAGCAAAACCAACCCGGTCGCATGCGGCTGTCTTACACCACGACCCCCAATGCCGAAGCCGACCCGCTGCCCGCCGCTGTTCGCGAAATTCTGGCGATCCCAATTGGGCAACGCAGCGAAGCTCAGATGGCAGCAGTGTTTAGTTACTGGCGAACGAAGGTCAACGATTGGCGCGAAGCCAACGCTGAAATTGCGCGTTTGTTGGCCGAACATCCTGAAGGTTCAACGCAACTGGTCTATCAGGAACGCGATGAACTGCGCCCGAGTCATTTGCTGAAACGCGGAGATTTTCTTCGCCCGGACAAAGTTGTTCAGACAGGCGTTCCTGCGTTTTTGCATCCCTTGCCCGCTGGGGCAAACCCGGATCGGTTGGTGTTCGCTCGGTGGTTGGTGGATCGCAATTCGCCAACAACGGCTCGGTCAATTGTGAATCGGCTATGGCAGGCGTATTTCGGCACGGGGCTGATGGAAACTTCAGAAGATTTCGGCATGCAAAGCCCTGCGCCTTCGCATCGGGAGTTGCTGGATTGGTTGGCGGTTGAATTGATGGAGCCGAGTTCGCAGTTCGCAATTCGCAGTTCACAGCCGCGACCTGCGAATTGGTCGTTGAAGCACATTCACCGTTTGATTGTAACTTCGGCGACTTACAAGCAAGCCTCTGCGATCAATTCGCAATCCGCAATCCGCAATCCGCAATCAAATGATCCTTACAACCGCCTGCTTTCACGTGGCGCGCGTTTTCGCGTAGACGCTGAGTTGGTGCGTGACATTGCCTTGTCGGTCAGCGGATTGCTCAATCCGAAAATCGGCGGAGCCAGCGTTTATCCGCCAGCGCCGGGCTTTTTATTTGAGCGCCCGTTTAGTTACGGCCCTAAAGTCTGGAAAGAAGAGCAAGGCGAAAACCGCTATCGTCGAGCTATCTACACGTTTCGCTATCGCTCGGTTCCGTATCCAATGCTGCAGGCGTTTGACGCGCCGACCGGAGACATTTCCTGCGTGCGGCGTACGCGATCCAATTCGCCGCTGCAAGCATTGACGACCTTGAACGAAACCCTGTTTGTCGAAGCGGCGCGCGCGTTGGCGCTAAAAACTGCTCGCGAAGGTGGCCCTACAGACCGGCAGCGTGTGAATTTTGCGTTTCGCACAGTGCTTTCGCGCAAGCCTTCCGAAGTCGAAATCAGCGAACTTCTTGGTTTGTTCAATCGTCAGCGCGAACGATTTTTGGCGGGAGAATTGAACGCCTGGAATCTGGCGACCAATGATCCTGACAAAGCATTTGCCTTGCCCAAAAACGTGAAGATGGAAGAGCTTGCTGCCTGGACTGCCGTCGCGCGAGTGCTGCTGAACCTCGACGAAACCATCACCAAGGAGTGAGCAAATGGAACGACGAATTTTTCTCCAAACCTCTTTGGCTGCTTTGCCTGCGTTGAATCTGTTGAATCAAACCAGTGCAAAACAAATTCGGCTGATTACGCGCGGCGATGACCTTGGTTGCACTCGAAGTTTGAATCGCGCCACGCTGGAATGCTTTAAGAAGGGAATTTTGAAAAACGTCTCTGTGCTGGCGGCGACGCCTTTCGTTGAAGAAGCTGCGAAGATGATGGCCAAAGAAAAAGGCATTTGTTTCGGGTTGCATTGCGACCTGACTTCGGAATGGGACAATCTGAAATGGGGGCCGGTCGCGCCGCGCGAAAGAGTTCCTTCGTTGGTGGATGGCAACGGTCATTTGTTTCAAACCAACGACGCCGTGCGCGCTTCGGCCAAAGCAGACGAAGCGTTGATCGAATTGCAGGCGCAATTGGACAAAGCGCGCAAACTTGGCTTCGACATTCGCTACGCCGACGCACATATGGGAACAGTGAATATCGTCCCTGGGTTGCCGGATCAGTTTGGGGAATGGTGTCGCAAAAATCGCTTGATTGACACGCGACGAATCGGCGGGCGGTTGAACTTGCCGCGAACAAGTCCGATTGATCGCAAACATCCTGGCGATTATGTCGCCGATGTCATCAATGCGCTGAAAGCTGCTGCCGATGGCGAATATCTGATCGTAGGCCATCTGGCTTTCAACGATGCCGAGATTCGCAATCTGGGGCATCCCGGGTATCCCGGCGAATCTGTCGCGCACAATTTGAATTGGGAACGGCTGGCATATGTTGATCCGCGCATTGTCAAATTCGTTCGTGAAGCAGGCGTGCAGCCGATTCGCTACGACGAAACCGAAGCCGGGCGCGAGCAGATGAAAGCCTTTATGCAATGAAGTGAGAATCATTGGGAATGTTCGGACGTGGAGCGACTAGGAAACTGATTGTTTAGGATGGTCTTGTGGATTCAGTTTGCCACGGATATCGAAAATCCTCGCCAAGCCAGAAAGAGTGCCGGGGGAGAAGAGACGAATCGAGGTAAGGCGAAACCTTCAAATAGTGACTTGTGTGTTGATAAGTGTCGTTTTGATGCTCAGCGGTATGCCTAGCAACGCTCCAACCGTCAACAAGATCATTGCGATGGTGTTGGTAATAGTGGCTGTTGGCCTTTTGGCTACTCGCTAGGTTTGGGTAGCGAGGTAAAGCAAGAAACCCCCAGTTTCTTTGCTTGTCATTACCCAAATTTTCGCTCAAAACTCACGCTTTGTTTCTTAGCCCGCGGATGCGGGCAGCAGACCGTAGCCCAGGGTGGAGCGCGTCAGCGCGAACCCCTGGGAAACCAGTGGATTGCGTAGTCAGCCCGCGAACGCGGGCGACAGAGTTTTTGCAGGACATTACCCAATCACGAGCCGCTGCCGCCTGCTGATGCAGGCTTGTAAATCTCTTTTGCGCGTTCCTGGGGTTCCGGCTCGAGCCTCCACCCCAGGCTACTGTCTTGCCGCCCGCGTTCGCGGGCTAAGACCAAAGCAATTTCGTGAAAAGATTTGGGTAATGACAAGGTTTCTTTGCCCCCGCGCCCATAATTCTTAACACGCCTCGAAGGAGCAATATGGAATACGCCATTGGAATCGTCGCTGCGACTGCAGTTGGATTGTTTGCCACCGCGATTGGCTTCGACAAGGAGCGCAGCTTCTACCCAGTCGTGTTGATCGTCATTGCCGCCTTGTATCTCCTCTTTGCGGCGATGGCCGGGTCCACAAGTGTTCTGGTCGCGGAGGCCGTTCCTGCACTCGTGTTTATGGCGAT
>JAEUQP010000674.1 GCA_016789645.1 Acidobacteriota bacterium
CGCTGGAAGGAAATCGGCGTATTGCGCGCGCTCGGCGTCGAACGCGGAAACGTCCAGCGAATGTTTTTGGGTGAAGCCGTCTTGATGGGCGTCATCGGCAGCGCGCTGGGAATTTTTCTCGGTTACTTTCTGGCCATCGGCGCAGAGCGGATGCTCAGCCAGATTGCGACTCAGCTTTTCAGCCAGATTTCGACGCAACAGCCGCCGGTCTTTCGTTGGGATTATGCGGTGACAGCGTTTGTGATTGGTGTGCTGTCATCATTGATTGGAGCCTTGATGCCATCGCGCGCAGCTTCGCGGCTGAATCCGATTTTGGCGCTGCACAACATCGAAACTCGCCAGCAGGAAGACATTCTCGGAAAAACCAGGCTGATTGCAGGATTTGGATTGGTCGCCCTCAGCATGGGCTTGATCGGGTTTGCTCCTTCGCGGGTCGGGTTGAACCTTAAGTTCGGTTATGCGGCCTTGCTGCTTTTGGGATTGGTGTTGTTATTGCCGAAACTGACGCAATGGATTGCCCGGTTGCTGCGCCCGTTGATGGATCGTGTTTTCGGTTCCGAAGGTGTGCTGGCTGTGGACACGATGATTCAATCTCCGCGTCGGACTTCAGCAACCGTTGGAGCTTTGATGGTAGGGTTGATGTTTGTTTTTGCCACGGCGGCTTATGTTCGCAGCTATCAACAAACGGTCGCGAACTGGATGGATCGTGTCGTCAATTGCGATTTGTTCGTCGCTGCTTCCGACCAGGCGCGTTCGCGCACCTACCATTTCAGCGAAGAACTCAGCCAGCGGATCGGAACTTTGCCGGGTGTAAAACGGATAGAAAACGTTCGATTCCTGTTTCCGGCTTATGCGGACGATACGGTGGGCATGGTGGTGCTGGATATGGACGGATGGTTTGCTCGTGTCAAAAACGTGGTCGAACAAGCCGACGAAAACGAAGCGCGCGAAAAAATGATTCGAGGCGAAGGCGTGTTGGTCGCTCGCAACTTCGTCGAACGCTACAAGCTGACGACCGGCGACCGGCTGAAAATGGCGACACCTACGCAACCGTTTGATATGCCGATCGTGGGCGTGATCGAAGATTACACGTCGGAAAAAGGCGCGGTTTTCATGGATCGCCAGCTTTACAAAAAGTATTGGAACGATTCGTCGGTGGATATGATCGAAATCAATCTGCATCCGGGTGTAGATCGAGCCGCCGTCAAAACTGAAGTTCAGCGGTTGGTACGCGGCGAACATCGCGCGTTTGTCTACACCAACGAAGAATACAAAAAATGGATTATGGATTTGATCAACGGATTTTTTGCGCTGAGTTACATGCAGATGGCGGTTTCGATCATCATCGCGGCGCTGGGCATCGTGAATGCGTTGATGATTTCCGTCGCTGAGCGCAAACGCGAGCTTGGCGTGTTGCGGGCGATTGGTGGATTGCGCGGCCAGATTCGCAAGATGATTTTGCTGGAAGCTGCGGCCATTGCCATTGTCGGCGTCGTCATCGGAGCCATCGCCGGATTTCTGAACACGTGGTTTATCGTGCGCACGATGGCGATGATGGTTGGAGGTTGGACGATTCCATTTTCATATTCGCCGGTCATGGTGTTGGTGGCGCTGCCGCTGGCAATTGGCATCGCGCTGATCGCCGCGTGGTGGCCTGCGCGCAAAGCCGTCAACCTGAGCGTCGTCGAAGCGATTGGGTACGAATAATCGCCGTTGCCAAATGATAGGGGCGGCGTAAAATGAATCATCGTTTTTCCATTCTTCGAAAAGGAGCTACGCCACAATGATGACTGAATCTGTTATCGAGAGGGATGATGAGCAAGCCCTGAAACTATCGGACGAACAAGCTGCCCAATTACACCACCGGTTTGCCTTGGGTGAAGAATTGTCAGATGGCGAGCAAAACGCGCTTCAGCATTGGTATGAAATGCAGGATCGTCTGGAAGCTGAACAATTAGGGATCGCAATGCGAAGACACTCTATCAGCGAACTCGAACGGCGGATTCAGGCAATTGCGCAGCAACTCAGCGAAACGATTCGGTTGAACAACGAGATTGCCGCCCATAACTCAGCGATGATTTCTGAACTTGCCGCGTTGAAAAATGCGCTTCCTTCATCGCAAATAGCGCAATAATCCTAAAAAACAATGATTGCTGATGAACAGCTTCGCTACTTTGTTCGACATCGCGCAAAGTTTGCTTGTGGATACTGCGGCGTTAGCGAAACCGATTGCGGTGGTGAATTGACGATTGATCATTTCAAGCCAAGAAGCAAGGGGGGCGCTGACGATCAAGAGAATCTTGTTTACTGCTGTGTGCGATGCAATCTGTATAAGAGCGATTTCTGGCCTGTTTCTCCTGAAGCCACGCAATTATGGAACCCTCGTCACGAACTGTTTGAAAATCATTTTGTCGTATCCGGCAATGGAATGCTTGAAGCTTTGACTGAGGAAGGAGCGTTGTCGCTGAAAATTTTGCGACTCAATCGGCCTTCTTTGATTGAGCATCGTTTGATTGAAAAACAGCTACTTTTGTTTTGGCGTTTCCTTCTGGTTGGTTCAAGACTGACTTCTTCTACTTACGATTTGTTGGTGCGTCAGGCTGAGTTAATCGTTGATTCGCGCGAAGTGTTGGAGCCAAAAGATACAGCGCCGCCGACGTAAAACGAGTTGGCAAACTCAGAATTGAAAAAAACGATCAGTCTGTTGTTGGAGCGCCGCCGACCAGCGCCAAAACTCCGCCGTCCACGTCAATTGCCGTTCCAGTGACGAACGACGCCGCGTCAGAGAGCAAGAACGCGATGACTTCGGCGACTTCTGCCGGTTGCGCAATGCGGCCAATTGGATGCATCCCCTGGCAGGCTTCCAGAACGGAATTCGGATGGGGATCGAGCGACATCGTCCAGCGAAACATCGGCGTGTCCACGGTTCCCGGACACACGCAATTGACGCGAATCCGTTCCGCCGAATAATCCACCGCCATCGAACGCGTCAGCCCCAGCAAGGCGTGTTTGCTGGTGACATACGCCATTGCTCCGCGTTGGGAAACGTGCGATTGCACCGAACCGACATGGACGATGGAGCCTCCGCCGTGTTGTCGCAAATGCGGAATCGCCGCGCGCGAAACCAGAAACGACGCCGTCAGATTCACCGCCATCACTTCATTCCATAATTCCAGCGAAGTCTGTTCGGCGTTGCCGTACCGCTGAATGCCTGCGCTGTTGACGACGGCATTGAGCTGGCCGAATGCCGACATGGTTTTGGCGACGACGCGATCGGCTTCTTCGGGAATGGCCAAATTGGCTTGCAGGAAGATGGCGCGGTTGTCTGTGTCATTGAGCGAAGCCAATGCCGCAGCGCCTTGATCGGTTTGTACATCCACAATGGCGACGCGAGCGCCACGCTGGTGTAGCAATTGCGCCGTCGCCAAACCGATGCCGCTGGCGCCGCCTGTAATCAGTGCGGAAAGTTGTTTGTAATTGTTCATTGGGATTGTGGCATCCGCTGGAAGCAGGGATGAAAGCGCTGCCAAGCCGATTATTTCACTTCGCTGATCAGCACGACATCGTTGACGATACTGCCGCGTGACGTGGCCAATTGTTTGCCATCGTGTGACCAGTCAAACCAGAAAATTTGATCACTCGTAAACTGTGTCAATTGTCTGGTTTCCCCTGTTTCGATCACGTGTGACCAGATGTTGGAGACGCCGCCGCGTGTGCTGACAAAACTGAGTCCTCTGCCGTCAGGCAGCCAGCGAACCGGAAACGCCGCATCCGCTCCGGGCAAATCAATCATTTTTTCAGGCTCTCCGCCGTTGATGGGGATGAGTGCAATTTTCCATGGGGCATTCGATTCCTGCCGATACCAGCAGGCAATGTGCAGCCCGTCAGGAGACACTGCCGGCCATTGCGACAGATGATTGGTCAATTGCTGCGGCTCTCCACCGTTTATTGAAACTCGCCAAAGTGTAAAGTTCGTCGAAGCCGTGGAGTTGTAAATCACCCAATTCCCATCTGAGGAGATTGTCGGAAATTCTTCGCTGACTCCGTTGGTCAATTGCAATTGCTCACCGGTTTCCAGATCGAGCCGATAAATGTGCGAATTGCCCGAACGGGTCGAAACGAACACGATGTAACGTCCGCCCGGAGACACCGCCGGATAAATTTCTGCGCGTGTTTCGGCAGTGGTCAGTTGTCGCAGAGATCCTCCGGCCTGATCCATCATCCAAATGTCCTGGCTGCCGCTGGCGCGCGAAATGAAGACAAGTTCGCCGTTCGGCGTCCAGGCCAAACCGCGTTCGCCGCTGCGATGGCCAATGCCTTCCGTGATTTTTCGGGACCTGGTTGGGTCGGCAAGGGAAGTCAGCCAGACGTTGACGAGAGCTTCGGTTTGTACTGTGACCAACGTTTGCGAATCCGCCGTGATGTACATATCTCGGTAATCATTCAAATCGTTGGTGATTCGTTGCGGCTCACCTTTGGGATAAGGAAGAAACCAGATTTGCGTCAGCGAGGAGCCGAGTTCCATTGCGCCAATCACCAGCCCTTTGCCGTCGCGCGCCCACGAAACCCGGCCAACGTTTGCCCAGCGATGCGTAGATAAAGGTTTTTCGCGTCCGGTGGCGACATTGATTTCAGCGACGAACATGTGACGAGGGATGGAATTTGATCCAGCCGGACAAGCCAGAACTTTGCCGTCGGGCGACCATTCCAGCCCTGTGATGTTGTAAAAGTCCGGACCTTTGCGCGAAGTCAAAATGCGCGAATTGCTGCCGTCGGCATGGGCCAGAATCAACTGGTCTTCGCCGGTGCCGCGAACCCGGCGAATGAAGGCAAGTTGTTTTCCATCGGGCGAAATGGCGACCGGAGAATCAATGTCGCGCAATATCTTTCTGGGCGTGCCGCCCAACACCGGAACCTGAAACAACGATTGAATCGGGTCGCTGCGATCCTGAGCGACGAAATAGACGCTGGTTCCATCGCGTGAAAACGTCAATCCGCGATAGAAAATGTCCGCCGGTTGAACTATCACCACGTTGTTGGAATCCGTTACCTGGCGAACCAACAGACTCTGTTTTCCTGCTTCGTTCATGACGTGAACGACGTATTTGCCGTCAGGCGAAATGGCCGCGCGCGTTATTTTGCCGCTGGTCGTGAAGCGGCGAAATTGCACGGATTGAAACGGAGAGGAAATCGCCGAAGGCCGATTCAGATAGAGATACAGGCTGAACCCAATCGCCAAAAGCGTCGTGATGACCATTGTAATGAACAATGGATTGAGGAACCTGTTTCGCGGCTGTCTGCCGGATAAATGAGCGAAAATGCCGCTGGATTTGGCTTGACTGATGACGCCTGTCGCCAGATTCAATTCCTGCGTTGTGTTGCCGCTCAGCCGGTCAGCCTTGGTCAAATGTTTGTCCCCGCTGTCTTCAAGCGGCGTCAGGTAAGAACGCGACAACTCGCGTTCGACTTCAATTCGACGCTGAAGCCGTTTGAAGTCGTTGAGCATTTCCTTGGCGGTCTGGTAACGCTCTTCGCGGTCTTTGACCAGAGCTTTGCTGACAATCCATTCCAGGGCTTC
This sequence comes from Acidobacteriota bacterium, assembly GCA_016789645.1. Classification (GTDB taxonomy): domain Bacteria; phylum Acidobacteriota; class Blastocatellia; order RBC074; family RBC074; genus RBC074. Next base: position 5,579 of record JAEUQP010000674.1, read on the forward strand.
GGGCGCTTCGGGCAGATAATGCGACAACGGCAGTGGATCGGAATTCAGAATTGCTGCGACGATTTCTTTGGGCGATTTTCCGGTGAACGGCGGACGACCGGTCAGCATTTCGTACAACACGATGCCAAAGCTGAACAGATCGGTTCGCCAATCTACGCGCAGTCCGCGCGCCTGTTCGGGTGACATATATTGCGCCGTTCCCATCACTACGCCCGGAATCGTTTGTTTCAGCGAAGTCCCTGTCGGGCCATGGGTTTCGTGGCCGGTTGAGATCGGCGCAGTTTCGCCCAGCGAGGCGTCTATTCCTGCTCGATTTTGGAATTCGCTGGAATCTACTTGTGCTTCAAAAGCGGCGCCGGTCGAATCAGACACGAACGATTCGGTCAATTTCGCCAGGCCGAAATCCAGCATCTTGACGTATCCGTCCGGGCGGATCATCAAATTTTCCGGTTTCAAGTCGCGATGAATGATTCCGGCGTTGTGCGCGGCAGAGAGCGCGCTGGCGATTTGCGACGCGATTTCCAGAGCTTCATTGATGGATAATTTTCCACCAGCCACTTTTCGCCGCAGCGTTTGGCCTTCGATGAATTCGGTGACGATGAAATGGTAACTGCCCGTTTCAGTGGTGGAATGGCCGACCTCAAAGATGGTGATGATGTTCGGATGATTGAGGGCTGACGCGGCAAAAGCTTCCTGCTCAAACCGGCGCAACCGCTCTTTGTCCTGGGTGTAATGTGCCGGGAGCAGCTTGATCGCCACTTTGCGCCCCAACCGCGTGTCTTGCGCCAGATAAACCTCGCCCATCCCTCCCGTGCCAATCGGGGAGAGAATTTGATAACGATCCAGGCGAGTTCCTTCGGCAATCGGCATATCAGTGTAAGTTACGGTTGTTTGAAAGCGTGACGACTCTAGCCGAACTCAGGCTTTGGCATCAACCGGGATCAGGGCCGCCTGCTTGCCGCGTTTTTCGTTCACGAAGGAAAGCAAAATGGCTCCGAGGACGAAAAACGCTCCAACCGACAGGATCGCCGGGCGTTGGCTGCCGGTCGCTTTGGAAACCGAGCCAAAAATGATCGGCCCCAAAAACGCCAGCGCCTTGCCTGCGATTCCCAGAAAACCGAAAAACTCTGACGCGTTTTCTTTCGGTGTAAACAGCGCCAGCAGGCTCCGTGTCACGGATTGGCACGAACCCAGGCCAATGCCAACCAACACTGAAGCGACATAAAACATCGTTCGCGTGTATGAAAAGTAGGCGACCGTCACTGCCGCAATCCAAATGACCAGCGTGATGTAAATGGTCATTTTCTGGCCGATCCAATCGGCGATGAAGCCGAAACTGAATGCGCCAATCGCAGCAACGACGTTGTTCAGGATTAGCAATAGGACAATTTCGCTGGGGTTGAAACCGACTGTTTCCTTGGCGTAACGCGCTGCGAAGTAGATCACGGTGACGACGCCGTCGTTATAGACCAGAAAAGCGATCAACAACCGAAACAAATCCTGATAACGTCGAATGTGTTTGAGTGTTTTTTTGAGCTGGTGAAATCCGACGGTCAGGTAGTTTTCGCCTTTGGGCAGAGTTTGCTTGACGCTGCGTTCACGCAACAAAACCAAGGGAAAAATGACGGCAATGGCGTAATAGACTGCCACGACCACAGGAATCAACTGCGCGCGCGACAACTCAAACGGAGTGGGATTCTCTTTGATGTACTTGGCCAGCGGATAACAAAGCATCAAACAAATCAGTCCGCTGGTGTAGCCCATCGCCCATTTCAGGCCGGAGATTTTGCCAGCGTTTTGTTCGTTCGAGATACCCGGCAAGAAGCTGTCAATGAACACGCCGCCTCCGGCAAAACCTACGTTGGCGATGATATACAGTGTCAGTCCCAGGGTGACCATTCCGGGACCGACGAAATACAGCGATGCCGTGAAAAAGATGATGGTCAGGGCGCATGCTGCGAGGAATTTTTTGCGACTCCCGGAAAAATCAGCAATCGCGCCCAAAATGGGCGCGACGATGGCCACGATCACTTCTGAAATCGAAGCTCCCCAGCCCCACAAATAATCCGCCTGATTGGGATCGCCCACGACAACCGTGCCGAAGTAAAGCGCATACAATGCAGTGACAATGACCGTCGTGAAAGCCGAATCCGCAACATCGTACATG